>JBLMZM010000069.1:0-3777 GCA_050258815.1 Ignavibacteriales bacterium | reverse complement strand
TACCCAAATCCAGAGGCTTCCACTCAAAAGCCAGGCCTGTACTAAGGCTTGCATCGCGCGGGAAATCTTTCCAGTCGTTAAAGAGTGCTGAGAAGGATGATTTGGAATCATCACTGCCGTTATTTATAAGATACTTCCCAAAGCCTATCTGCATTGAAGTTGACAGATAATCGGTTTCAAGAGGTACTGCACTTACTGCAAAATGAATCGTTGATGAGACCGGATAATCCTTGTCTATCCAGATAGTTTCATTCCTGTTTGCCGGGTTAAGATAAGGGGATCTGATTTTAACAGGAGCCCCCATATTCATAAGTGAAAACCCCAGATTGATTCTATTATTAAATATTTCAGGCTGATAGTTAATTCCGCCGCTATAAAGCAGTGATTTTTGGGATGGTGTTCCCATATGCATATAAGCATATTTAACTGCCAGGCCTACAGATAATCCTTCAGAAACTTTCATGGCATAAGCAAGCGCCAGAGCATAATTATAATAATGTTCGGTGTGTCCCTTCGTGCCGTCAGGGTCGTCCATCGAGGTGACAGGAATATTTCCGAAATCCTGGTTCAGATACTGCACCCCTAATGTGCTGATTCCATTAAGTTTAACGGCGGCAGTGAAATTGTTTATCGGATAGCCGTAACCCGTATACTGGAACTGGTTGTGATACAGTGAAAACCTGACCTTATCGGAATAGGTCAGATTTGCAGGGTTAAATGTGAATGCATCCTGACCGTTCCTTAAGGCTACTCCCTCTTCACCCAGGCCGTAAGAGGAGGTGCTGCCCGAATAATTTGTAAAATCAAAAAATCCCCTCTGGGCAGAAAGCCTTGAAGCGGTAATGAAAAGAAACAATATTGAAAAAGTAATAAAACTTTTGAAACGCATTTGAACTCCGTAATATGTGAAAATGCAGCAGTTTGTTTTCTCTTATAAAATTTTATGACACGGCTATTCAACTATCAGAAGTCTGTTTATTGTCCTTAATACACCGGATATGTCGCTGTTGGACGACATCCCGATTTTCCATTCAGAGGGGCCTGAATTGCGCACGAGTGTTATCTCGTGGCTTGTATAGTTAAAGGCGTTTATCTTTACTGAACCGGGTACATTATCATTGTAAAATCTTTTAATTCTAACCTCACCTAAAGCGGTAAGCTGTGAGTTTATAGTCAGACGGTGAAAAGCGTCTTCAGTGATGTTAAAGTATGCCGTGTCGGGCCCGACAGATACACTATCCCCGGATGATTGAATTTTATATCCTTCAAAGGTTTCACGCACGCCGTAGCGGGCAGTCTTGTTTTCATCCGGCCCGGATGCAGAGACTATTTCCCAGCTCAGATTTCCGGAGGTGTAGGCCGTTCCATAACTTCTCTCAGGGGCGAAGTAATAATAAAAATCCCAGCGGTTGCCTTTTAATAAAGGGAAGAAGTCTTTTGTCCCCCCTGTGGAAGGCGACTTATAGAGTGTAAGCGTTCCCAGATTTTCATACTCGAATTCGCTTTTTCCTTCTCCCTGCCTGTCATAGAAATAGAATTTATTATCCTTTATTTCATATGTCCCCTTAAATGAAACTTTTCTTCCGTGGAAACTGTATTCGTGCGAAATTGTGTTCCCCTCAGTGCTGTATGTAAATCTGATGGTATCCAGCGTACCGATAATATATAATCCCGTTTTATCATTGTTATATATGTATTTTACCGATTCGTCATAGATAGAGGGTGATATGTTAAATTCCCAGACTGTTCCGGTAAGGTTATTTGAACTGCCGGTATATATTCTTCCGGGAGAAAGCATAAGTTTACCGCCATCCAGCTTATAATGGAAATACATTGGTCCTGACTGCAGGTACTTGTTTACGTCGAGCGGATTTACTATAAGAAAAGAGTTGTCGGTTTTGAAGCTGTAGTTATATGATGACTGATAATCGAAAGCCAGTTGGCTTTCAGGGGTTTCCTTTTTATAATTTGACAGGTCCCAGGAGAGTTTATCACCTGAAAAATTCCACGCAACCTCTGTGTAGGGGCTGATCCATGAAACCAGGCCTTCTGACGAATAAATCCCTTCTGGAGTGCCCTGGTCCCCGGGGCCAACGGGCATATTGTCATTTTTCTTACTGCATCCGTTCAGGCTCATGAAAAAAATAACCGGAAATAAAAGAATAAGTATTTGCTTCATTCTGGTTCCCTTATTGGTTCAGTTAGCATGCAAAAATGAACAAGTTTTTAGCTACACAAATATATTGTTTTCCCGGCACCGGTTCAAACGTTCTGTTCCGGGCTAATCATTAGCCTGCCATCTGATTTATTATTTCGTTCCCAATTCCTTGAATTTGTCAGCCGGGAATTTGGTTATTTTACCATCCGGGGTTATTATAAAAACCCATTTTTCTGTCGATACATAATGCTGTGCCGGAAATTTTCTTGACAGAACATAAAGAATATCGGTTTCAACGGGTATACTTGTCATGATGGCAGTGCTGAACGTCCCGTTTATTTCCTGCGTTTTGTCTTTAACGTACGGCATGTTTAATATGGTCTTGTGAAGCGTTAATGTATCTGTAATTGAATTACTTTTAATACTGTATGTATATCTTGTGTCTCCGCCAAAACGGTAGGTACTGTAGGAGGCCTGTGCAGGATAAAAATACAAATATAAATTGTCCTTGCCTGCGGGAATGATGGCAAAGTTGTACGGCGGAGCCTCGGGCTTTACAGCTGCAAACATTTTTTCCAAAGCTTTCGCTGCATTAAAATAGAAGCCTGTGTTTTTTTGGGGCTCTTTGAAGGAAGTAACTTTACACGTATTCTCCTTAGGGCTGTATACAGCCTCATGGAAAAGAAGAAATGAATCAGAGTTATCACTTAATCTGCCGAAGCCCACTTTCCAGATGCCATTTTCCCTTGCTGCAAGGAATGTACCGAGAGTTGACTGATCTGGGTTTGAGGCCATCAGGGAGTCAGAGGCAACCCAGCAGGCCATGTCATATTCGTATAACTGCCTGCCCAGAGTTTCGACTTTCCTAAGCTCTGAATCATTAATTGTCTGGCAAAATAAACTACCGGCAAACAGAATGATTATAAATAGCAGATATCTGACTGAAGAGGAAAAAAGTTTCATTTATTGTTCCGTTATGGTTGAAAAACCTCCCGAAACATAATCATCAGTCTTTCAAGTGGCAAGATAAATTTAAGTCTGTATAATTTATGGCAGCAGGTTTTGCCGCCTGCTGCCGTGTAATGGAAAGTTAAATATTTACTTCATCTTCGACTGGCGTTCAAGCGCCTTCTGGTTCCATCCGGGCACAACATTTTTCAGGAATTCGGTCTTCATTCCAGTCATCTCTTCAATTTTAAGTCCCACGAAGTTCTGCGCTTTCTGCTTTGTTGAAATGTCAGGTATCGGAACTGCGTCCGTATAGCCGTGTTTTGCAAGAACACGCGTAATCTGAAGCCTTGCATCCTGAACCCTCTCCATGCATGTATTCAGTATCCTCTGCGATTCCACGGGTGAATGGAAGCTGTATGCGTTGGCCGCAGATACATAATCCCACCTCCACTGCGCATGCCTGAGCGCCTGGAGGACAGGCTTCATCTCTTCTTCTGTAGCTCCTTTATCCCAGGCAAATTTTGCTTCAATATGTGCCTTTGCCAGATCCCTGAGAGCGGTTCTTTTTCCTTCTTCAAACTTATCCTGACGCTCGTAAACATTTCTCCTCAGCTCATCCTCGCTCTCCCTGTGGCAAACCTGGCAGGAATTTGCGATGTCGTTAAGCG
>JBLMZM010000068.1:0-30050 GCA_050258815.1 Ignavibacteriales bacterium | reverse complement strand
TCGCCTGTGCCCCACTTTTTTTCAGGTGTACGGCTCATCTCAAACTCCAGCACACCCCCCTTCATGATATCAGCATGCCTTATCCAGGTTTTATTATAAGGCTTCCCGTTCAATGTAACCGATTTTATATAAATATTACCGGCGCCCGGATTGTGCACTCCAGCATTATTCTTGCCTCTTCAACCGCAGGTGAACCGGATACATAAATACCGCTGGCCGGGATGATCTTTTGTGACTTCCATGGCGCTCCGGCATAATTGTACAGGTATTGGTGAGTAATTCCTCATTAAGTTTTAACCCGAATGCAGTGCCGATAAAAGGATCAACATACCTCGTTAAATCACGCGCCTCATTTTTCTCCTGGGCTTTTAGTCCCTGCTCACCCTGTTTATCTCTTCAGATGAAATGACCCTGGTGCCGGCAGGAGCACTTTCTACTGCATTAACCAGTGTTTGCGCAACTTTTACCGCCTTGTTGGCTTTATATTTTGCAGGGAACAGGAATGCAAAGCGTTTGCCCAGTTCCTCACCCAGTCTGAATTCTTTTCTGTCCCCAATCAAAAGAGATGGCCTTAAGATTGTAATTTTTTCATATGGCAAGGCGGTAATTGCAGCTTCAGCTTCACCTTTGACCCTGTTGTAAAAAATCCTTGAATTACTGTTTGCGCCAATTGCACTGACAAGGAGAAAGTGTTTAGCCCCGTACAGCAATCCCATCTTTGCAATTCTTAGCGGATATTCATAATCCACAACTTTAAAGTTTTTTTGGGAGCCTGCTTTTTTAATCGTAGTACCCAGTGCGCAGATTATGGCATCTGCCTTAAAGGCTTCGGGACATTTTTCCAGCTCATTGAAATCAATTATGAACTCTTTTAGCTTCGGATCATTCAGTCCGAGCGGCCTGCGGCCGATAGCTTTAATTTCATTTATCCGGGGATCACTTAAGATTATCCTCAGGCACTCAGATCCTACCAGTCCCGTAGCTCCGCAAAGCAGTACATTCATGGTTATCCTCCCGTTTATCCTTCGGTAAATATTTTAATTGTTTAATAAAACATAATACATTGGTTTGCTGTAAGCAAGTATTACATACTCTCTTCAGTTCATTCAGGACCGTGCCGGCAGAAAGCAGGTGTCAGTTTTGCCAAAACCGGCCTCTATACCACTTCAACCGCATGAACATGCAGCATGTGACACAATAATATCCAGGAAACCGCATTCCCATGCCGTTGTTTCATGCCGGATATATTGGTATTAATGAATTGAGATTAAAATTTTTCTGTAAATGAAAGAGTTCTGTTCTGAATAGGGTTAGTCCATATGGCCATGTTTCTGCAGTTGGGAATCAGATTTATCAACTAAATTTTAATTTGGAGGAAGGCCATGACAGCAGCAGTAAGAGAACAGGTATACGGCAGCATAAGCATTGATGAACTGGTATTTGCCAACCGTAACAAAGCTTATGGAGCATACAGCATAAGGAAGGCTTACAATAAAAATCTCGCAGTTGCCTTATGGCTCGCAATTGTAATTTTTGTTGCAGGAACGGCTTCGCCCCTGATTTTTAACCGTAATGTGGCCTCAGGAAATCTGAATGGCGGCAGAACTATAAGCGTTCCTATTGATTTTGCGCCGGCACCATCGATTGATAAAAATTTCAGCTACAATGAAATTGAAAAACTGCCTCCAAAGGTCAGCACATTCAGATATGTTGTTCCTGATGTCCGGCCGGATAATGAAGTAATTGAAGAATATATCCCCAGTCTGGAAACAGGCAGGGATGCGGTACCCGGTTTTGAAACGCGTAAGGGTGAGGCCGGCGGCATTGATATTTCTCTTATTGATATTGTTGAACCTGCAAAACCAAAGGAAACAAATGAAAAGGCAGACCCACAAACAGAATTTGCGTGGGCAGAAGAGATGCCCAGGTTCGCTGAAGGTGAAGATGCTCTTTTAACATTCCTCGCTCAGAATATTAATTATCCCGAGCTCGCCCGTAAGGCCGGAATTGAGGGTAAAGTCATAGTGAACCTTACGGTCGAACGCGGCGGAGGTATCAGCAATGTAAGAGTCGTTAAGGGAATCGGCGGAGGCTGCGATGAAGAGGCCATAAGAGTAATTACTCTTACGTCAAATAAATGGGTTGCAGGAAAACAGAACGGCAAGGCCGTCAGGGTTAATGTCAGCATACCCATAAGATTCAGCCTTCACTGAAGTAATGTTCGCAGCCGGACAGGCTTAGTAATAATTGAAGGCTAAGTGTCCCGTGTTTTGTAATTGTTCATCTGACAAGTTAATTTCGTTCCATACACACTCAGGGGTTTTAACCTTAGTTTCCCCCTTTCTAAGGCTGAAGCCCCTTATTTATAATCCTATTCTGAGGCTTCCGGATATCTCACTTAACGGACCTGGCTGATATGAATTTCCATCCGGATCCGGCTCGCTGAATGCTATGTATTCCCTGCTGAAAATATTACGCATGAACAGACTGAACTCGCCCTTAAAGCCATTAAGGTTCAGCATGTAAGAGAGTCTAGCATGATACAAAGTGAAACCTCCTATAGAAGCGCTGTTCTCTGTATTTATATACCATCGGCTCTGAACTTCGCTGCTTAAAGCAAGACTGATATCTTTTATCAGGTTGTATGCAACTTCAATATATGCCTGATGAACCGGCGAGTTGGGCAGTGTATTTCCATCCGTAACATTATCCGTTGTATATTTGAAATTTGAATAGGTATATGACACACGCGCATTAACTGACCTAAGCGGCCGGAATTCCAGATATGTCTCCAGACCAAAGCGCCTGCTGGAACCCAGGTTGCGGTAAAATGTTTCCAGTGGACGCGAAGTGATCCTGTAACGGTCAAAATCTTTATCTGTATTCAGATAGAATATATCCATGTCATAAATAAAATCCCGTCCAATAGTGCCCCGTATCCCCGCTTCTTCTCCGTACGAGGTAGCGCTGACAAGTCCGGTATTAAAACCTCCCTGTCCAGCCGGATTATTCACCAGCTCCTCGGTTGACGGAGGCAGAAATCCCTGGCCCCAGTTAGCATATATATTTAATGAAGGTACCGGAGAATACGTTACTCCCACCCTTCCTGTGGTCTTCCTGAAATCAGCACTGCCCGAAAGATCTACCCCGTTCAGCCTGAGATTATCTGTAAGACTGTTAACCACCCTGTCATAACGCAGGCTCAGCATCAGTCCCCACCTTTGTCCCAGCTCTATTCTGTCCAGCAAAAAAAAGCCCAGGCCTTTCTGCTCGATTTTCTGGTCCGACAAATACTCCCCGCCTTCAACTGCATCGCCCAGATTCGGCTTACGGTATTCATCTATTATCTGCTGCTGCAGGTCGGCCCCAAAACTTAAGTTATTCCTGTAGTCCCCGCTTTCGCTATGCATGTTATACTGAATTGAAAAGCCGGGGCTCTCCATAGCCCGGTGCTGCACCGAGGAAGGAACCGGTTCTTTATAAAGTGTTCTCCTGAAGAATCCATTGAACTGGATCTGCCTGCTGTGCGATATATATATTTCTCCCACTATGCCTCCTGAAAACCTGCCGGTCTCCTGGTACTCATTAAACTTCAGTGCATCGGGATTTGCCATGCGTCTGTCTTCAGCCATCCAGGTGCTGTTTAGTCCTTCCGCATTTTCATTAAAAAATCCGCTCCATGCAATAATGGGGGATAACCTGATGTACACTGCCGGATTCCAATCCATCTTTCCATAAACATTTGTAGCATTGTACCTGGTATGCTCCCTGTATCCATCACCCATCATACGCGAGGCTGAAATGTTGAAGTTAAGGTCACCGTAGGTTCCGCCGGCCCTCAGGAATGTCTTCCAGAAGTTAAATGAACCCGCAGCAGCATATGCCTCCATTCCCAATGGAGATTCAGTTCCTTTTTTCGTGATAATATTTATTACACCAGCAGTTGCCCCGCCCCCGTATAGTGCCGCTGCCGGGCCTCTCAGTACCTCCACCTTCTCAACATTAGCCCAGTCCACATCATAGAAATCAGGGGCAAATCCCGAAGGATCGTTTAACGGAAGTCCGTCCAGCAGTACCTTAATCCCTCTGATCCCCCTTTCCGTCAGAATTCCCTGACCCCGTATTGAAATGTGTACGCGCTCACCATCAGCCTGATTGTCTATTCTTAGTCCGGGAACAAACCGCAGGGCTTCGTCTATTGCAATACTGCGCGGCATTGAACCGAGTACCTCCTGGCCAACTATTGAAGTAGCAGAAGGATTAAGTCTTAATGGTATCTGTACCCTGGGAGCCGACACATTTACTTCAAAAGGGAGCCTGTAGTTTAATGTGTCGTCCTGAAAATTGTTGTCATTACCTTGTGAGAAGCTTAAAGCAGCAGGGAGAATTGACATTAGGAATAATAAAATTATATGCCGCATATTGTCTCCTTGACAGAAATAATCAAAAACTCAATACTTCCTGACTTTTCTGCTGTTACACTTTGCACCTGAGGATAGGGGCAGATGCACTGAGCAACATATCATGCATTCAAATTCAATTTAAATTACATAAAGTAACTCATGTATACAAGCCTTTGAAAATTCCGGGTTGCTTCTTTTGCCCATCTTTCCCTTTCTGTCCATCTCTTTATGGGGTTGATATGAGTGGATTTTTTCTTAATATAAATAAAATATGACTTTATGTTTACGCTGAAGAATTCCGGCGGTCAGGTAACAGAAATAGTAAATAAGACACTTCGTGATTCCTTTCCCATTTGTTGCAGGGAACTGACGCTGAGCGTTGGATGATGTCAGCTTTTTTTTCACAAGAAAGGAATTTATAAGTGACATCCAGAGAACTAGATACCCTTTGTATCAATACGATCCGCTTTCTGGCTGTTGATGCAGTTGAGAAAGCTAAATCCGGACATCCTGGCCTTCCTCTCGGTTCAGCTACTATGGCATACGTACTGTGGGACCGGTTCCTTAAATTTAATCCTAAGGATCCGGAATGGCCTGACCGCGACCGTTATATATTATCTGCCGGACATGGTTCGGCAATGCTTTATGCCCTCCTTCACCTGACCGGCTACAATCTGCCGCTTGAACAACTGAAACGCTTCAGGCAATTAAACAGTATGACCCCCGGCCATCCCGAATATGGGAGAACCCCGGGAGTTGAGGCAACGACCGGCCCCTTAGGCCAGGGTATCAGTAACGCTGTTGGTATGGCCATTGCAGAGGCCGCCCTGGCTGCCAGATTTAACAGGGAAGGATTTAATATTGTAGACCATCATACATTTGTGGAAGTAAGCGACGGTGATATAATGGAGGGCGTTGCTTCTGAAGCGGCTTCACTTGCAGGACATCTGAGACTTGGCAAGCTGATAGTATTTTATGCCGACAATGAGATCACAATTGAGGGAGGTACCGATCTGGCATTCAGTGAGGACAGGTGTGCCAGATTTGCGGCCTATGGCTGGAATACACAACTGGTTGAGGATGGCAATGATATAGAAGCCATTCACCGGGCTATATCTGCGGCTAAGAGCGAAAAGGACCGGCCTTCTTTTATTGAAGTACAAACACACCTGGGCTTTGGCAGCCCGCACAAACAGGATACGGCTTCGGCTCACGGGGAACCCTTGGGCGATGAAGAAGTACGCCTTACAAAGCAGGCACTCGGCTGGCCGTCAGACCCCGCATTCTATATTCCCGAAGAGGCCCTTAATCATTTCCGTCTGGCGGTTAAAAGAGGAAAGGATAAGCAGGAATTGTGGCAGGCCAAGTTTAACCTTTATGCCGACCGCTATCCCGAACTGGCAAAAGAGTTTCAGCGGGTTATGTCGGGTAAACTCCCACGCGTCTGGAAACGATACATACCATCTTTTACTGAACAGCAGGGTCCAATAGCTACACGCGAGGTTTCGGGTAAGGTACTAAATGCCCTGGCATCATACATTCCCGAGCTGATGGGCGGAGCAGCCGATCTTGCACCCAGCACTCACACTATAATTGAGGGCGAAGGTAATTTTGAAGCAGGCAACCGGATGGGCAGAAACCTCCATTTCGGCATAAGGGAACATGCCATGGGAGCCATTCTGAATGGCATGGCCTATCACAAAGGCCTGGTACCATATGGGGCTACATTTTTAATTTTCAGCGACTATATGCGCCCTCCGATCCGCCTTGCGGCAATGAGCCATCTGCACGTAATATATGACTTTACCCATGACAGCATCGGACTCGGCGAGGATGGTCCCACGCATCAGCCTGTAGAACAGCTGCTTGGCCTGCGCGCCGTCCCGAACCTTACCGTCATGCGCCCTGCTGATGCAAATGAAGCTTCCTTTTCATGGCAGTATGCAATTGAACACACTGATGGTCCCGTTGCACTCGTCCTGACACGGCAGAAACTTCCGGTGCTGGACCCGGGAAAATATCCCCAGCTGGAAAAAGGGGTCTCAAAAGGTGCATATATTCTTCTGGAAGCAGGCGATGGATCGAGACCCGACCTTATTATCATTGCCTCGGGTTCAGAGGTACACATCAGCCTTGAAGCCGCACAGAAGCTCGCCATGGAAGGCCTGCGTGTGCGCCTTGTGAGCATGCCCAGCTGGAATATTTTTGAGCGCCAGGATCAGGAATACCGGGAACTGATAATACTCCAGGATGTGCCCATTCTTACAGTAGAGGCCGGCGTGACACTCGGATGGATGCCTTATGTGGGACAAAGCCTTGTCAATTCTATTGGCATTAATCATTACGGAGCATCTGCTCCGGGCAAGGATGTGATGAGAGAATATGGATTCACGGCCGATCATATCTATAATGAAGCGCATAGTATACTTGTAAAAGTGAGAAATGAACAATGACTAAAATCGGAATTGCAGCTGATCACGGCGGATTTGCAATTAAGGAACAAATTACCGCAGAGTTGAAAACGGACGGATTTGAAGTAGTGGATTTTGGAGCATACATACTGGAGGAAAAGGATGACTATCCGGATTTCATCATCCCGCTTGCACGTGCTGTATCAATGGGGGAAATCGGACGCGGAATTGCAATATGCGGAAGCGGAGTTGGAGCCTCGATTGCGGCCAATAAGATCTCAGGCGTCAGGGCTGCTCTGATCAATGACAGCTTTTCGGCCCACCAGGGCGTGGAAGATGACAACATGAATATTATCTGCTTCGGAGGCAGGATAATTGGATATTCCCTAATGCTTGAACTTACAAAAACCTTCCTCCAGGCCAAATTCAGCGGTGCCGAAAGACATAAAAGGCGCCTGCAAAAAATTTCAGATTTAGAAAACAGGAGAATACAAAATGAAAGATCGTCAGAATAACCCTCTGCTCAAGGTTAAAGAATTTGGACAAAGCATCTGGCTGGATTATATCAGCAGAGAAATAATTAATAACGGAAAATTAAAGAAACTGATAGACGAAGACGGAATCTGCGGGGTAACATCGAATCCCTCCATCTTTGAAAAGGCAATTGATAAGGGTAAGGAATATAAAGATACTATTCACAACCTGGTGCTTGAGGATAAATCAAAAGAAGACATATATGAGGAGCTTACAATTCAGGATATACAGAGCACTGCCGACATCCTTCGCCCTGTCTTTGATGAGGCACACGGACAGGATGGCTTCATTAGCCTGGAAGTCTCTCCCTATCTTGCGCATAAAACCGAAGAAACTATCAATGAGGCCCGCCACCTCTGGCGAAGAGCCAACCGCTCTAACGTCATGATTAAAGTGCCCGCTATCAGGGAAAGTATTCCAGCCATCAGGCAATTGATCAGCGCGGGACTCAACATTAATATTACGCTTCTCTTCGGACTGGACCGCTACAAAGAAGTGATTGAAGCCTATCTGTCAGGACTCGAGGACCGCCTTCAGGCGGGTAAACCGATTGGCAATATCGCCTCTGTGGCCAGTTTCTTCCTAAGCCGCATTGACGTACTCGTGGATCCGATACTAAAGAAAATTATAGATGAGGGCGGACAGAAATCAGAAATTGCCAGATCGCTGGTGGGACAGACTGCAATTTCGAACGCAAAACTCGCCTACAGGATTTATCAGGAAACGTTCTCTTCGGACCGCTTCAGAACCCTTTCAGAAAATGGAGCCCATACACAACGGCTCTTGTGGGCAAGCACCAGCACAAAAAATCCCGAATACAGCGATATAAAATATGTTGAACCGCTGATCGGACCCGATACCATAAATACTATGCCCGAGGAAACCATAGATGCTTATCGCGACCACGGCAATCCCGCAAAACGCCTGGAAGAGGGTGTCGACAAGGCATTTCAGAATCTGCAGAAACTAAAAGAAATAGGTATAGACATCAATGAGGTCACCCATCAGCTTGAAGTAGAAGCCGTGGATAAATTTATACAACCATATGATAAACTGATGCAGACTCTGGATCGAACTATCAAGACAGAACAGCAGGATAAAAATACGGCAAAATAAACTGCGGTAATATTGAGGTGCTCTTTCAAGGCAGCCCGTTAGCCGGGCATGCATGTTATTTGTCATAAGGATAATATTTTATAATAAGGGTAATAATTCCACGCGCGGTGAATGCAGAAAGCCGGAGTTCTGTTTTACGGAAGGCAGTGTTTAAATTCATAGTCATGTAACTATTATAGAAGGAGTCCGTATGGAATCAGCCAGGCAGCCCGACCCTAATGTTATTATTATTTTCGGTGCAGGCGGAGACCTGACCTGGAGGAAGATAATTCCCGCACTTTACAACCTGTTTCTTGATAACTGGCTGTCGGAAAAGTTCCGGCTTATTGGCCTCGATATCAAAGAGATGAGCGATGAGCAGTTCCATAATCATCTGCTCGAAGGTGTAAATAATTTTTCAAGAAAGGGCAAGGCAGGTGAACAATGGAAGGAGTTTTCCGGAAAACTCTCATATCAAAAGGCCGATTTTACCAACATACAGGCGTATAAAAAAATAAAAAAGACTCTGGATGCCATTGACAAGGAATGGGAAACAAAAGCCGCACATGTTTTCTACCTGGCCGTGCCACCCAGATTTATTGAACCCATTGCAAATAATATCGGGGAATCCGGACTTGCAGGGGACAAAAAAAGGAGCCGTATTGTAGCCGAGAAACCCTTTGGAAGGGACCTTGAGAGTGCACGTGAGCTGAATGATATGCTCCTTAATACTTTTGAAGAATCCCAGATATACCGCATAGATCACTTCCTGGGAAAAGAAACCGTGCAGAATATACTGGCTTTTCGTTTTGCTAACGCGCTCTTTGAACCGGTCTGGAACCGCAACTATATCGATAACGTACAGATTACTGTTGCCGAGCAGCTTGGTGTTGAGCACCGCGGCAGTTATTACGACCAGGCCGGGGCATTCAGGGATATGATACAGAATCACCTGCTGCAGCTCTTATGCCTGATTGCAATGGAACCCCCGGTATCATTTGAAGCAAATGAACTGCGCAACAGAAAAGTAGATGTGCTGCACGCAATTCAGTGCTATAAACACAATGACGTGCATAAGTATGCTGTACGCGGACAGTATGGAGCAGGATGGATAGAAGGACACCATGTAAAGGGATATCGCGAAGAACCGGGGGTTAATCCCGGATCCAACACCGAGACCTACGCTGCAGTTAAATTCTTTATAAACAACTGGCGCTGGCATGGCGTGCCTTTTTATCTGCGCACGGGCAAACATATGTCCGAAACTATTTCCATTATTACCATACAGTTCCGCCCCGTTCCATTTGACGCCTTCCCGGTTGAAGCGACAGTTAACTGGCATCCCAACCGGCTGGTAATTGGAATACAGCCCGAAAAGGGAATCAGACTTAATATACAGGGGAAAAGACCCGGACTAAAGATGATCTTTAATCCAATAGATATGATATTCAATTACAACGATGTCTATACCACCGAGCCGCCGGAAGCCTACGAAACACTTCTGCTCGACGTTATGCTGGGTGACGCAACACTATTCATGCGTGCCGATCAGGTGGAAGCTGCCTGGAACCTCATAATGCCTATTCTGGATGTATGGGATTCCACTCCGCCGCTTGACTTTCCTAATTATCCTGCAGGCACCTGGGGTCCCGAAGATGCAGAAGCCCTGATCGCCCGCGATGGTAACCACTGGATAATACTTCCCATGAGGAGTAACCATATTAACAGGGAGCATAAAAAGGATAAATAAATTCACAAATATTTATTTCTAAGTTAATCTATTTGCCTTTGGCTGCATATGTTACCCCCTGTAGATTACCCCGCTATCATCATCTGATATGATCAGGCTGCCGGTCTGCCAAAACGGCTTTTCCCTCCTTCTGCTTTGACCTTATACTGAATATAAATTTCACCCGCAAACTATCGGGACACATGTGAATTGTAACACGCTTTCCCGGTCATCATAAAAATGCAGGGAAAACCTATGCATATGGCTAAATCCACGAATATTTATCAAAAGAAAATTAATATTGTTATAAATAAAAATAGTATTAAATTTGTGTTCGGTATTTTCAACTATTGTGTAACCTGAATGACCAATTTTCATACTGCCATTAAATCATTTCACACGGTGTAAATCATGCGGCCGGCTACATTCATCTTTGCATTATTATTTTATTTCAATTCCTTCTGCCAGGAATATAACATCCACCATTTCGAAATCGGGGATAATAAAACCAACTCTATTGTCACCTGTATTGCTCAGGATAAGGATGGTTATATATGGTTCGGTAGCAGCAGAAAGGGTGTTTACAGGTACGATGGCAAGAACTTCAAATTATTTTCAAAAGAAAATGGTTTTGGAAATTATTTTGTAAGGAAAATTTATACGGATTCCCAAAAGGACCTTTGGTTCTGTACCGGGGGAAAAATATTGATTAAATATGATGGCAGGAAATTCTCTTATTTTAAGTCTCCCAGCATCCACGATAATGTTTCAAATATAGTCGAATATAAGGGCAATATTTGGTTTTCCTCAGGCTGTGATCTAATTAAGTTCGATGGTAATAATTTTACAACTGTATTCTCATTCAATACTTTTTCCCCTTATGAAATTAAAATAGTTAAGAAAGATAATAAGGGGAATTTAATTTTAGTTGTACACTGTAAGACTGAGAATAATGACATGCAAGATATTGTCTATGTGTTTGATGGAAATAACTGCCGGGTTTTGCCTGTTCCCTCTGGTAAAAAAATTATCGTCTCATTATATATTGATTCCAGAAATAATGTCTGGTTCGGTCAAAAGGATAAAATAATAAAATACGATGGCAATATTTTTTCTGAGATTATTTTAAAATCAGGCTATCTTGGTAATATAATCAGGGATATGCTTGAGGATGCAAATGGTAAATTGTGGATCTGCTCAAATGAGTTAATAAAATATGACGGAAAGAATATTGAAGAGATAAAACTTTCGGAATCTTATGCTGAGAACCCATGTCTGGCCATATTCAGGGACAAGGAAAGTAACATCTGGGTTGGGACAAAAAACAACCTTTTCCAGCTGAGCAAAAAGAATTTTAATTTCTTTAATAACATAGTAGCCTCAATCAGAACATTTAATATTTTGACAGAAGACAGGAAAGGGAACTTATGGTTTTCTGCGGCTAATAAAATAGCCAGATATGATGGCATCCATCCCCCGCAAATATTCGATCTTAAAGCTAAGATTAAGCATATACCATTTAACGGAACTGAAGACAGTCATGGGAATATCTGGTTTACTACCAGAAATGAATTATTAAAATATGACGGCAAGAGTTTTACTGTATATAAGCTGAAGGATAATTTATTAATTTTATCGGGTAGCTCCGCATTAGTAGAGGGTAGTGATGGTAGTTTAATGGCCTTCAATGGGAAAGATAGAATCTACAGATTTGACGGACACGATTTCGCCCTGGTACTAAAGGAATCTGACGGCCCGGCATTTTACAAGCTCCTGAACAGTGAATTTCAGTTGAGTTGGACCCGTCAAAACAAGCGAAATTTAACGTTCTATTACGGCAATAAGCTTACCAGGGTAGATATAGGTGATTTATTCATAACCAAGGGGTATTTTCTTGAAGATGATTCCAGTATTTGGATAATAACCAATAAATTGAATACTCCAAGTGCCCTAGTGCAGATAGATAAGGCAACCGGATCAATTAAAAAATTTGATTACAATAATGGAATGCCCCAGGGAAGAATTCTGGAGTATACTTTCGACGCTCAGGGAAATATCTGGTTGTTTATTAATAATAAGGGAATCAGCAAATTCGACCTGAATGAATACTACCGCACCGGGAAGATTTCTTTTGTCAATTATCCATTCCATAGCGTGGCTGAAGATCTTGTATCAAATTCTTGCTACCTGGACAGGAAGGGAAATATATGGGTCAGGACTCCCCAGGGATGGTATAACTTTAGTCCCGCGGATTTTGATCCGGTTGCAACGGTACCTCCGACCATCGTATTTAATTCGGTAAATTTATTCTTTGGAAATCATGATATTTCAAAATACTTAAGTAAAAGCACCGATATTTCTGAAATACCCCGCGGGTTGGATCTGCCCTTTAACGAAAACCACCTGACGTTTGGCTTTACAGCACTAACTTTCAAAGATCCGGAGGGGGTTAAGTATTCATATAAGCTTGAAGGATTTGACAAGGACTGGTCCCCTTTAAACAAATTTAATGAAGTCACCTATACCAACATCCCTCCCGGCTCCTATATTTTAAAAGTTAAGGCAATACTGAGAGATGGTACCCCGAGTATAAGGCCTGCCGAATACAGCTTTGTAATTCATCCGCCATTCTGGAAGACCTGGTGGTTCTTTATTCTGTCTTTTTCTATCCTGGCTGGTCTGATGATGCTGATAATTAAGATCAGGACTTACCAGATCCGGAAACAGAATATAAAACTTGAAAAACTCGTCAGCCTGCGCACCAGTGAATTACAGGAAGAAAAGATTAAAGTACAACAGGAAAAAGAAAGAGTTGAAATAGTTAACGACGAACTCGAGAAAAGCAGGTATCAGCTGGCTAAGATTAACGAAGTGCAGACCAAATGGCTCGAAGAATTGTCTGAATCAGAACATCAGCTGAAAGAAGTAAACAAAAGCAAGGATAAGTTCTTCTCAATAATCTCTCATGACCTGAAGAGTCCCTTCTTTTCCCTGATTGGTTTTACCGACCTGATTCTGGAGGAGTTTGACAAACTAACACCGGAGGACCTGAAAAAGTATACACTTTCGCTTAATAAGTCCACCAAGAATATATACAGCCTGATTGAGAAGTTACTGGACTGGTCCCGTGTGCAGACCGGAAGAGTTGAGTATAAATCCACCGCTTATGATATTTCACAGCAGGTTCAGGAAATAGTTAGCCTGCATTCAGGAAACCTTCTTAAGAAAAGAATCACCCTGAAAAATTATGTGCATGATAATGTTTATGTCAGGGCAGATGAGAATATGATTCGAAGCGTATTGCATAACCTGATCTCTAATGCAATTAAGTTCACCTATGAGGGGGGAACTGTTGAAGTAGGCTCCAAAATCGGGAATAATACCGTAGAGTTTTATGTGGCGGATAATGGAACAGGAATAAATGCTGAAACAATGGTCAAGCTGTTCAAGATCGACTCGCATCACACGAACCTGGGAACAGCTCAGGAACAGGGTACGGGATTGGGACTCATACTCTGCAAGGAATTTATTGAAAAGAACGGAGGCACAATCAGCGTTGAGAGCATAATGGGCAAAGGAAGCAAGTTCAAATTTACACTGCCCCGCTCCGTGGAAAATAATGACGTTTTCAGGTTAAATTAAATTATTCTCACGTAAACGAGCTGATCGCAAATGACACCGTTTTTGATCACGCTCTTGCGCTGCCTGCATTCGAGTTCATAACCGGCTTTTTCCAGTACCCTGGCGGAAGCCTTGTTCCATTCGAATAATCCGGCATAGATTCTTTTGATTTCAAAATTATTAAATGCATACTTTGTTACAGCTTTAAGGGCCTCTGTCATAATTCCCCTTCCCCAGAACTCCTCGCCCAGCCAGTATCCCATTTCCACCTGAATTCTGTGTACGTCGTCATTTAACAGAAATCCAATACCGCCAACTGCACGGCCATCTACCTCGATGGCAAATTGGGTCTCAGGTGTTGCACCCACAACTATCTTCAGCCAGTTCCGGGCATCCTGCTGTGTGTAGGGGTGTGGAAAACGGTCGCGCAGATTTATCCATATATTCCGGTTATCGGCATTATGAATCAGCGATTCCTCATCATCCCACTTCCAGGAACGCACTTTACAGCACTCAAGGTCAAATTGCATACCCCTTGCCTCCCTTTATTATTCCTGCTCGTAATAATAATATATTTTCCTGTAATATTCATCAAGACAATTATTCCTTATACGTATACTTAAGTCAGGAACATTCTGGTTTGACTTGTTACCGGAAAAAACTAAATTAAGTACATACATATTCCTGAAATTTTACTCCAGCGCCTGGGTTTGCCGTGCGAATTTAATCCGTAATTGACCCCGGGGAAAATATTAGCAAATTCTGCCAGAATTCGGGAATCCTTTTAGTCCCGGGGTTATCCAATTGAAAAGAAATTAAATTTAATAAGGAGCTAAAAATATGGGGACAAGAAAAGCTTACATTAAGCAGGTCAGCGGAATTACATTTTTAGGCAAAACCGATTCCAACCACTGGGTAGCTATTGACGGACCGGAGGAACTTGGAGGCAGCAATGCCGGCATCCGCCCCAAGGAGCTGCTGTTGTTGGGACTCGGTGGATGCACCGGGAGTGACGTGGTATCAATTCTGAAAAAGAAACGGCTCAGCGTGGATGACTTTGAAATGAATATTTCTGCCGATGTAGCCGATGAACACCCGCAGGTATTCACAAAAATCCACATAGAATTTGTTTTTTATGGAGAAAATATCCCGTCAAAAGACGTCGAAAGAGCCATAGAATTGTCACAGACCAAATACTGCTCCGTCACAAAGATGTTGGAAAAAGCCATGCCGATTACGTATTCTTACAGGATAGAGGTTAAAAAGGGATCACACGCCGAAGTCTGAGGATATAAGACCCGCCTGAAGGCAGGCGGGTCTCTTGTAAAACATAGTAATTAGTCTTTACTTATGAAGTACTCTTCCGGTATCGGTCTGCGTCCAGAAAAACCGGCGTCCACGTCATGATAGAATTTAACTTCTTCCTCATCACTGCGCCAGCATAACATTACTTCTTTACCGTTTATCATAGACGGAAAATCAACCAGCCCGATAGTAAAATTCCAGTCCTTGTAATAACAGCCTATTTCTTCCAGTTCTGTCATAAATTGATTGATATTTGAGGCGATACTCTGAATTTCCGGGTCCTCAATTACATTACCTTCAATCTGGGAGGCCAGTGACCTCATTCCTTCACCGGCATTTATAATATCTCTTATAATCCTTCTGACCAGGGGTAGTGTTTTTCTGGCCTCTTCAGGTGTAAAATATTTCACTATCTTCATTCATACTCTCTTTTATTTTAAACATTTTTCATCCCACATAATCATTATGCCACATTTTGCCGCCATGGGGAACATTTATCCCGAAGGAAATTACTTATAGTCCAGATTCGGCACGCTCTGGGGGAAATTCCGGAATTAATGCCCTTTTATTAAATGTACCTAATTATCATCAAATTTCAACAGACGGCAAATGGACCATTCGCCATATTGATACGAAGCACAACCTGGAAATACCCCTTTTACTTAAAAGTAACTTCCACCTTATGGTTGAGCTCGATTTTAATTCCGGGGAGCGTGCGTAAAAATTCCTTGGCTTCAATGAATGGCTTGTCTTTCATCGACAGAAATCTCTTATAATTATTTGGATCCTCAACCAGTTTCCCGAAGTTAATTTCAGCCAGTACTATTCTCGATCCTTCCCTGTAGGCTGCATTAGTTTCCTCAATACCGGCCAGCATATCAACAACAAATGACATTTTCATTCCCCTCATCATCTGCTTGATTTTCTTTTCGGTTTCAGGATCAATTTGGAAGGTATCCACGGCCGATTCCAGCTGTTCTTTCTTTTTTTCCTGGAACTCTTCCGAAGGCAGGGTAATAGTAAGTACCGAGGGGTCGTTCTTTTTCAGGTCAAATGAGATATAATCATCCCTGGATGCACTGTCAAATTGAATCGTTGAGGGTGAAGCAACAATCTCCCTGGGGTTCTCTCCTATTTTCAGGCGGCTGATATCGTTGAAGGAATAAATAATATCATACCCTTCCTTGTCCTCAGTAGTCAGTTTTTTCCCCGAAAGATAACTCACTCCATCTCCCATTTCAGATGCATCGTTCCTGAACTTTGCTTCATCAAATATGTCAAATCCCTTATCTCCGGATGAATCCCTTTTCGGAAAGAAATTGGAAATCATCATAATCGCTTCTTTGCTCATCATGAGGTTCTTTTCTATTGTTCCGCTTCCATCTGGTTTCACCCTGATAGTTGTAAAGATCTCAATGCATCCGGACAGATAAAAAAGGAAAAGAAATGGAAGTGCGGTTAAACATATCCTTTTCATCTTCACCTCATTAAATTTGACATAAAACAGCACATCTATAAAAATAATATATCAAATTCGCTCAAAATAGACAGGCTAAATTTGTTTCTCTATGCCCTCCGGCAGAATAACAAAGACAGATAAAAAAACCCCGGAGATTATTAACCTCCGGGGCTGGAAACTCGATCAGACATTTTAAAAAATATTATCTGACAAGAATTATATCCTGCTGTGGTGATGAAAGAAATTCGCATCCGTCGGCATTTACAACTACCTCTTCTTCAATTGTTGCAATACCGTAGTCCTTTATAGGAAGGCGCGGCTCGATTGTGTAGACCTCGCCCTTTTCAATCTTCTTAAATGGCAGGTTGCCATAGCGCTCCCACTTGGGTGCCAGCAATCCGCCCCCGTCATGCGCCATTCTGCCTATCTGATGACCCAGCGCGTGAGGATATTCTTCATAACCGTGGTCCATTATATATTTTCGGGCTATATCGTCAATTTCACATCCCTGTTTTCCAGGCATCAGATTGTTGGCAGAAAGCCTTATCGACTCTTTGATTACGTCAAACCCTTTCTGAACCTCAGCCGGAGCCTTTTCCTCGCCATCCCGGAGAATATACCAGGTCCTCTGCAGGTCAGAACAATACCCCTTGTAGGAAATACCGAAATCTATATTAAGGACATGACCAGGCTCAACTTTTCTGTCGGTGGGACCTGCGTGCGCACCGGCTGTGTCAGGACCCGTAAAAACGCTGGGGCAATAGTCAGCTTCCCAGGCCAGGCCGAATCCCTTTTGTTTTACAATGTCTTTTATAAAACCCGCGATTTCTTTTTCACTGACGCCGGGACGGATAAATTTTGTTGCCTCATCAAATATTTTAAGCGTTTCGGCGATGGCCTGCTTCATTATCTCTAATTCCTTGGCAGATTTTCTGCCCCTCAGGGCATTAATAATGTCTTCCGAGGATATTAACCTTTCCAGGTAAGGAGTGTCCCTCAGATGATCTGTCAGTTCAAGATACATTCCATGAGTCAGTCCGTCAGCAAGATTGGAATCCCTGGAATAATTAATTGCAATTTTATTAGGATGATATTTATTGATTGTACTTACCAGTGTATCTTTTATGGACCGCACATAGCCGATTATGTGCTTGTATGTTCCCTGCATCCTCATATTTGCTACATCCAGTGAGCCGAGTATTGCAGTTGTATCCCCATCTTTTGTTATTATATAGGCCGACTGCCAGGTACAATTTGTACCAACAACCATATCCATCGACGGGTCCTTGATATTCGAACTTTCCCGCACAAAAATGAGCCACATATCGATGTTCTTTTCCTGCAGTATCTTTACTGCCTGTTCAATTTTTTCTTTTACCATCTCTGTGGACATAATAGCTCCGTAAATTTAGTTGACAAGGGAATTATCCTTAGATTTCCTGCCGTTCAGTAAGAACAGACAAGAATAATTTTATCAGTTATTTTTTTTAATTATATTAAACTTAGCTATTTAAGATAAGTAAGGCAAGTATAGTAAAAGACTTTTGTTATGCAACAGATCCCCGTAATTAAAATACTGGTTATCATATTCCTGGCATCCCTGCCGATTATATTTCTGTTTAAAAAATTAAATCTGCCCAGTATTATTGGTTTCCTTATCGCCGGTATCATCATCGGTCCCTACGGCTTCAGACTTATTACGGAACTCGAGGCCATACACGTAATGGCGGAAATAGGCATCATACTGCTGTTATTTACAATTGGTCTTGAGATATCGGTAGAGAAGCTGGTACAGATGAAACGGTTTCTGCTGCTGGCAGGTGGATTTCAGGTACTGGGATCGGTCTTCTTTTCCTCACTTATATTTGTTTTATCCGGAATCAGACTGAACCAGAGCATATTCTTTGGTATGCTCATAAGTCTCTCCAGTACGGCCATTGTTCTCAGGCTGCTAAATGATAAAAAAGAACTCGATTCGCCTCATGGCAAGATAGACCTCGGAATTCTGATTTTTCAGGATCTTGCCGTAGTTCCCATGATGCTGCTCTTACCGGTGCTGGGAAATGGAGGCAATATCTCGATTGTTAACCTGATTGTAAAGCTGCTGCTTGCATTTGCTATTCTGGGGGCAGTAATTCTTGTTGCGCGCTTTATAATGCCGCGTCTGCTTTTCCAGGTTGCTAAACTCAGAATCAGAGAGGCTTTCACAATTGGGGTGATTCTGCTGATTCTCGGTGCGGCATATTTTACTGAATACCTGGGACTTTCCATGGCTCTCGGAGCATTTATTGCAGGGGTTATCCTGGCAGATACGGATTTCAGCCATCAGGTAGCAGCCGACATTGTTCCGCTGAAGGATGCCTTTAACAGCCTTTTCTTCGTATCTGTGGGGTTGCTGCTCGACTATACCTTTGTTGCCCGCTACCCGCTTGAGCTATCCGGCCTGGTGGTTGGAATAATTCTGCTGAAGTTTTTTATTGTGTTTGCAATAACCAGATTCCTGAAATATCCGCCCAGAGTTGCTATCCTGACCGGAATCGGCCTGGCACAGGTGGGAGAATTTTCTTTCGTGCTGGCACAATCAGGATTGCACTTCGGACTAATGAATAACGAGGTCTATAATGTTTTCCTGACTTCATCAATTTTTACTATGCTCATCTCCCCCCTGCTGCTGCAGATTGCTCCCCGGCTTGCCTTCAGGTTCAGGGACCTGGGACCCGTTAAAGGTATTCCTGCCACCGGTGAAACACCCCCGGAGATGAACCTGCACGACCACGTGATTATTGCCGGCTTCGGATTAAATGGTAAGAATATTGCAAGGGTATTGAAGGAAACCGGAATTAATTATGTTGCCCTGGAACTGAATCCTGTAACCGTAAAAGAAAATAAACTCAGGAATGAAAGAATCATTTATGGTGACGTAACCAGAAGAGACGTTCTGCTGTATGCAAATATTAAGGAAGCCAGCGTACTTGTTTTTGCCATATCCGACCTGAGCTCCACGCGCGCAGGAATTAAACTGGCGCGCGAAATGAATCCCTCAATTTACTGCATAGTAAGGACCCGCTTTATAAGCGAGGTTGATAACCTGCTCAGACTCGGTGCCGATGAGGTGATACCGGAAGAATTCGAAACTTCCATTCAGATATTTACTAAAGTGCTGCAGAAATACCACATTCCTTTGAATGTAATTATGAAGCAGGCTAACATACTCAGGGGAGAATCCTATGGTTTTTTCCGCAAAGAAATCTTCGACATGAGCATGCTTTCACATATTGACAAAATTTTGGCTGAAGGCCTCACTGAAACCTACTTTGTGGAAGAATCCAATCCAAATATAAACCGTGCATTATCCGAACTGAATGTCAGAGCTAAAACCGGCGCAACAATTATAGCATTCCTCAGAGACGGGAAAACAATGACTAACCCCGCCGGGAATGCCATAATAAAACCGGGCGATACTCTTGTTATCTACGGCACTCATAATGCAGTGGATAAAGCAATGGACCTGTTGAATTCTGAAACATAAGACAAATTACTTTAGCTATTTTTGAAAAATAGATTATTATTTTTAAGAAATTTCCTTCGTTTTTAAATCATTTTGGCCGCATTTATAGCATACCCGGCATACAAATCAAAGTTCATTATCATACTGTATTCAGCCACGGGCACTGCTGCTTCTATTAATAAAAAAACAAAAATTTTTAAATCCTTTGTTTATAAGCTTTAGACGCAATATCAATTAATACCCGCTTGCATTTCGGAATTAATTATCGCAATTTAGACGATGCCTTATTAAAAATACCCGCAGTAAAAATTATCCGCGAATAAACGGATGTTGTTTTTACACTTTGGGCACAAAAATTGTGTGGGTATGGCAACTGTAATTTTTTATAACAGTGCATAATTTTAGCCGCCCTCCGGCGAAATTAGCAGTAATAATTTTTTAATATCATCTTTAGGGGTTTTTATGTCCGAGTACATCAACAAACTTATGGCTGAAGTTAAAGCCAAAAATCCAAGTGAACCGGAATTCCATCAGGCTGTTCAGGAAGTAGCCGAATCTCTGGAATTAGTATTTGAGAGACACCCGGAATACCGTTCAGCTAAGATTCTCGAAAGAATGATTGAACCTGAACGCGTAATCATGTTCCGTGTACCATGGATGGATGACCAGGGCGAAATTCATATCAACCGCGGATACCGCATCGAATTCAACAGCGCTATCGGTCCCTATAAGGGCGGCCTGAGATTCCACCCGTCAGTTAATCTGGGAATACTGAAATTCCTGGGCTTTGAACAGGTATTTAAAAACAGTCTTACTACACTTCCTATGGGTGGTGGTAAGGGTGGTTCTGACTTCGATCCAAAGGGAAAGAGCGATAATGAAGTAATGCGCTTCTGCCAGAGCTTCATGTCAGAACTGTTCCGTCATATAGGACCCGATACTGATGTTCCTGCTGGTGATATTGGCGTAGGCGGAAGGGAAATCGGATTTTTATTCGGCCAGTATAAGAGATTAAGGAACGAATTTTCAGGCGTTCTTACCGGAAAAGGCCTCAACTGGGGCGGCTCACTCGTGCGTCCCGAGGCTACTGGTTTCGGTGCAGTTTATTTCGCACAGGAAATGCTGAAGACCAGGTGCCAGGATGTTGAAGGAAAGACCTTTGCAGTTTCAGGTTTCGGTAACGTTGCCTGGGGTGCCGTTACTAAGATCAATCAGCTGGGCGGTAAGGTTGTTACTCTCTCCGGTCCTGACGGCTTTGTATATGATAAAGACGGCATCAGCGGCGAAAAGATTGACTATATGCTGAAACTGAGAGCCAGCAATAAAGATGCTGTTGAAGATTATGCTAAAGAATTTGGCGCACAGTTCTTCGCTGGTAAGAGACCCTGGGGAGTTAAGGTTGACGTTGCAATGCCTTGCGCAACCCAGAATGAACTGGGCCTTGAGGATGCAAAAGAACTAGTTAAAAACGGCTGCGTTTGCGTTTGCGAGGGTGCTAACATGCCAACAACTATTGAAGGCTTCAAATACTTCAGCGAAAACAACGTACTCTTCTCACCTGGTAAAGCTTCAAACGCCGGTGGCGTTGCTACCTCTGGCCTCGAAATGTCACAGAACAGCATGCGCCTGCCATGGTCAAGAGAAGAGGTTGACAACCGCCTGCACGAAATCATGAAGAGAATTCATCAGACCTGCGTTGAAACAGCTGAAAGGTTTGGTACACCGGGTAACTACGTAAACGGTGCTAATATTGCCGGCTTCCTTAAGGTCGCCGATGCAATGATGGATCAGGGTCTGGTTTAATTGTTCTTACTTACTCCTTTTTGAGGAGAGGCAGAAAATGCCTCTCCTTTTTTTATGCCCTCTCCAATTGCCTTCTTCATGAAAACATATTTTCCAGTTAAGTAAAATGCAAACTCTGGGTCCCGCCGGAACTCTGCACTTCTTGTGCCGGCTATGGATTGACTGACACTACAGGTCAAAAATTGATCTCTTTCCCCATTTCCCTGTTTATTACCCCGCTGGTAGTTGACTCATTGATTAATTCTATTAGCTTAAAATTATACACCCTGTCTTTTTTATTCGCGAAACTCAGTCCGTGCAATCATCCGTTGTCAAGGTTCAGTTAAATCAGTTTTATTTAAGGTTTATTCTTCACTTTTGTAATTATTAAACAGAGGCACACATTATGAAAATAATATGTCTGTATCTCCTCGTCCTGGTTATAATTCTATCTGACGTTACAATTGCCCAGACTCCCCAATGGCAAAATTATACTAACGGCAGAAGTATAAAGGCAATCAGTGAGGACATGGGTAATCTTTATGTCGGCACAATCGGCGGATTTATAAAGATTGATAAGGCTTCGGGCGAAACTACATTTTATAATAAGTCCAACTCCGGTATCCCCGGTAACTTTACCCTTTCCATTGCCGTGGATGAAAATGGCGTCAGATGGCTGGGCAGCAGAAACGCAGGCCTGGGAAGATTTGACGGCACCAGCTGGAAAGGCTATAACCTGAGCAATTCAAATATACCATTCAACTGGATAACCTGCGTCATAGTGGATAAGCAGCAGGATAAATGGGTTGCAACCAACGGAGGCGGACTCGGCAGACTTTCTGATACCACATGGACCGTATATAACCCGGCCAACTCAGGCCTTGCATCAAAACTCCTCACAACCATTAGAATAGATACGCTCGGCTATAAATGGATCGGAACATCAAACAAGGGACTCGCAAAATTCACCGGCAGCGAGTGGACAATGTATAATATGTCTAATTCCCCTATACCTGATTCAGCCGTTCTTTCAATTGCAATAGACAAGGGAAATAATAAATGGATCGGGACCAGCAAGGGAGGCCTTGCAAAGTTTGACGGCACCAGCTGGACAACATATAATTCCTCGAACTCTTCACTGCCTTCCAATACCGTAAACTCAATTGCCATTGACCAGAGCGGAAATCTCTGGATCGGTACCAGCGGCGGTCTTGCAAAGTTCGATGGCAGTAATGGCTGGACTGTTTATAACCCGTCTAACTCCGGCCTGCCCGATAATATTGTAAGCGTGGTTTATATTGACATGCAGGGAAACAAATGGATAGGAACAAATGACTTCGGGCTGTATAAATTTGACGGCAGCAGCACCTGGACAAGGGTCAACACTTCCAATTCAGGTATGCCCGACAACTGGGTCAGCTGCGTTACCATAGATAAGAATAATGTGAAATGGATCGGCACACTGGAAGGCCTGGCCTTGTTTGACGGCACAAAGTGGACCGTTTATAATAATACCAATGGACTGCCTGTCAAAGACGTCACCTCAGTTGCCGAAGACGCTCTCGGCGTGAAGTGGATAGGCACAAACGGCGGTGGCCTGGTTAAGTATGACGGCACTAACTTCACAGTCTATAATTCTGTCCTCCCAAGCCTCATTGTGCATTCGGTCATCGTCGACAAAAATAATATCAAATGGCTCGGTACCGAGGGAGGCGTGGTTAAATACGATGGCAGTAATTTCACGGTCTATAACAGATCCAATTCTGACTTGCCGGGCGATTCGGTGCTGTGCGTTGCAATGGGTGTCTCAGGAACACTCTGGGCTGGTACAAATGGCGGAGGCCTTGCAAAATTTGACGGGGCTAACTGGACTGTCTATAACACATCGAACTCCAGCCTGCCCTCCAACTCAGTTAATTCAATCGGGATCGACAGAAAAGGCAATCGCTGGATACAAACCACCAACGGTGTGGCTTTATATGACGGAACCAGCTGGGTGATATTTAATCCGTCAAATTCAGGCGTAATCGATCCATACGTACGCTCAATCGCATTCGACAGCCTGGGCAATAAATGGATCGGAACCTTCAGCGGACTGGTAAAATATAATGATTCCACCTGGACACTCTTTAACAGGCCAAATACTGGACTACCGGGACAGGATGTTGTTACAATTGCTATCGATAAATATAATAATAAATGGATTGGGACTAACCGCGGACTGGCTACGTTTAATGAGGCCGGAATTGTAACCGCCGTGTACGAATATAAACCGGTGGCCATGCCCGATAATTTCTACCTGGCACAGAATTTCCCCAATCCATTCAATCCCTCTACAGATATTTCCTACAGACTGCCTTTCAGCGGAAATGTCAGTCTGAAGGTATATGACTTACTTGGCAGGGAGGTTGCTACACTTATAAATGAATTTCAGCAGGCAGGAATCTATCAGGTGCCATTTAATGCCGCGGGCCTCCCTAGCGGCGTTTATATCTACAGGCTGCAGTCTGGCAGATTTACAGCCACAAAAAAACTCATGCTTCTGAAATAAAAACAGGTATGGGTAAAGTGAGGCGGACGCAGCACTTGTATAAGGATCTCCTTTACCTATACCTATACCTTTCTCTTGACCCCAACAATTCTTATATTAATTGACTGAATATATCCATTAACAGACGGTACTATTAATATGAGTAAAGTCGAACAACTGCAAATAGATGAAACCACCGGCCAAAGGTATCAGAAATTTCAAAAGCTGATGCCTTTTAAGATCAGGGACATACTGCTGGTTTCCAGCCTTTATGATTCCTACCTCTTCGAAGAGGATGGACGGCTCTATGAACTTATAAGAAAAGAGTACCAAAGCCTGAACCTCAGCCATTCTCCCGAAATTACGCACGTTTCCAGTGCTGCCGAAGCATTGCAGCTGTTAAAGGAAAACCATTTTGACCTGGTTATTACAACCATGCACATCGAGGATATGCACGTAGTTAAATTTGCCAGGGCCGTCCGCTTCTCCGGCATCAGGATACCCATCATTCTGCTTGCCTATGACAACAGGGAAAGGAAAGATCTTGTTACAAATTACGACACCTCAGTTTTTGAACAGATTTTTATCTGGCAGGGCGATTTCAGACTCCTGATAGGTATTATTAAATGCGTTGAGGACCGGCTTAATGTTGAAAATGATACAAAGCTCGTCGGCGTACAGTCAATCATTCTGATAGAGGATAATGTAAAGTTCTATTCGTCATACCTGCCCATCATATATACTGAGGTTCTAAAACAATCACAGCGGCTCATTTCCGAAGGCGTAAACCTCACACACAAGTTCCTCCGTATGCGTGCAAGGCCAAAGATCCTGCTTTGTACCACGTATGAGGAAGCCTGGCAATATATTGATAAATATTCGGAGTTTATTCTGGGCGTTATCTCCGACATTAATTTCAAACACAACGGTATCAAGGACCCTGAGGCAGGAATTAAATTTGCCCGAAGCGTGAAGGCCATACACGAAGACATACCCGTTCTGCTTCAGTCGAGCAACGTCGAATTTGCAGAAAAGGCCCGGTTGATCGGCGCCTCGTTTCTGCTGAAGAATTCGCCCAGACTGCTGCATGAACTGCGGGAATTTATAATTCATCGTTTTGGCTTCGGTGATTTTATTTTTTATACACCCGATGGAAGAGAAGTCGGCAGCGCATCAAACCTGAAGGAACTTGAAGAACAGCTGAAAAGGGTTCCTGATGAAACCATCCTGTACCACGCTGAGAGGAACCACTTTTCCAACTGGTTAAAGGCCAGGACTGAATTCTGGCTCGCTCATAAACTGAGACCGCATAAGGTATCGGATTTTCCCAGTATCTCCGGGCTGCGTGAGGAACTTATCAATTCCATACAATCCTATCTTGAATCGCGCACGCGGGGTATCATAACCGATTTTTCAAAGGATTCCTTTGACGTGCAGAACAGCTTTGCCCGCGTCGGCGGCGGCTCGCTTGGAGGCAAGGCCCGCGGTCTTGGTTTTCTGAATAACCTGATTTACAATTATAATCTCCGTAACAGATTCGACGGAGTGCAGATTTTCGTACCCTCTGCCATCGTAGTTGCAACCGAGGTATTTGATAACTTCATGGAAGAAAATGAGCTTGTCAATTTTGCCCTCAGTCCCACAGAAGATGAGGAACTCGCAAAGAAATTTCTGGAAGCCAGGAAATTTCCCCGTGATATCAGGCGTAAGCTGGCTGAATTTCTGGACCTGGTACGTACACCTTTGGCTGTGCGCTCTTCAAGCCTGCTCGAGGATTCACAGTATCAGCCGTTTGCCGGGGTGTATCAGACCTATATGCTCCCTAATAATGACGAGGATCCGGAAGTCAGGCTAAGGGAACTGCTGGATTCAATTAAACGCGTATATGCCTCCACATTTTTCAGATCCGCCAAAGATTATATGAAAGCAACCAGCTATCGCCTCGAGGAGGAAAAGATGGCGGTTATTATTCAGCAGATGGTTGGGTCACAGCATGAGACGCGTTTTTATCCGGATTTTGCGGGCGTCGCAAAGTCATATAATTTTTATCCTGTTCCGCCTCAGAAATCTTCAGACGGGATTGCCCTTGTGGCTCTTGGACTGGGCAAAACTGTTGTTGACGGGGGTAATTCTGTCAGATTTTGCCCCAAGTATCCCAAACACCTGCTGCAGTTTTTCTCAACAAAAGAAACTATCCGAAACGCCCAGCAGGAATTCTACGCCCTGAACCTGCATAGCAATATAAAAAATAAGACCGCACAGGCACACGATGTGCTCGTCCAGCGGTATGACCTTTCTATAGCAGAAAAAGATGGAACGCTTTTTAGCTCGGGTTCTACCTATTCGGCTGAAAATGACTCGGTATATGATGGTATTTCCAGATCCGGCAGAAGGGTTGTTACCTTTGCTCCCGTGCTTAAACACAAGATTTTCCCCCTGCCCGAAATACTCGACCTGATACTGGATTTAGGGAGCTGGGGCATGGGTACTCCTGTGGAAATCGAATTTGCTGTCAACCTGAAGGTTCCCCCCGGTAAACCAAAAGAGTTCGGCCTGCTGCAAATGCGCCCACTGGTATTAAGCAGCGAAGTAGAAGAATTAAATGTAGATGACTGCCGCAGAGAAGACCTTTTGGTCCAAAGCAATCAGGTGCTGGGTAACGGCGTGATTAAGGATATTTATGACGTCGTTGTCGTTGATATTGAAAAATTTGAAAGGAGTAAGAGCCGCGATGTTGCAATTGAGGTTGGAATGTTCAACTCCAAACTCATTTCTCAAAAAAGACCGTATCTGCTCATCGGAGTAGGACGCTGGGGCTCACTGGACCATTGGCTGGGTATACCTGTAACCTGGGACCAGATCTCAGGAGCTCACGCAATCGTGGAGTCGGGCTTTAAAGACCTTAATGTAACTCCTTCCCAGGGCTCACATTTCTTCCAGAATATTACATCCTTCAGGGTTGGATATTTTACGGTTAATGCCTTCGTTCACCAGGGATTCATAGACTGGGAATGGCTGTTAAAACAAAACATTACGGTTGAGGCAAAGTATACAAAACATATCAGATTCGATCAGCCGCTTACAATTAAAATTAATGGACATCAGAATAAGGGAATTATCTTAAAGCCTGGCAGTAACGGCCAGGGTTAAACGTTATTAAGGGGGGCAAATTTGCCCCCTTATCCAACACCCTCCTTATATTGATTTTGTCCGCTATATACCTTACATTAAAACAACTGCTGACACCATACACATTGTTTTATAACAGGCTGTACTAAATTACCGAAGCCGGCTTTGATGCTTGGGGGAACCATGGGATATTATACCCACCCTGGTTTATATAGCTTCTGGCTGCAGTGCCAGACAAGAGATTCTGCTCTTCGGGTATACTTCTGTATTTTTCCTTTCTCATCATACCACTTTTGGACTTCGTCAGAATTGAGGTTTGTTGCCTGTTACTACTTTTACCTGTTGCTGCTTTCTGGCTGGCTATTTTTCCATAAAATGATAAAAGACATAGATGTTTTATGCCCGGTCAATAAATAATCAACTAATCCGCAAATTATACTTTAGAGGTAGTTATGACAGAGTATGTAAAAGACCTGATGGCGGAGGTAAAAGCAAAGAATCCCTGTGAACCTGAATTCCACCAGGCGGTACAGGAGGTAGCCGAATCACTTGAGATCGTGATGGAAAGACACCCTGAATACAGGACGGCCAGAATACTTGAAAGAATTATTGAACCAGAACGGGTGATCATGTTCCGCGTTCCGTGGGTTGACGAACAGGGAGAAATACACATAAACCGCGGATTCAGAGTGGAAATGAACAGCGCAATCGGTCCTTATAAAGGCGGCCTCAGATTTCATCCGTCAGTTAACCTGGGTATACTTAAGTTCCTGGCCTTCGAACAGGTATTTAAAAACAGCCTTACAACTCTCCCCATGGGCGGCGGTAAGGGTGGTTCTGACTTCGATCCCAAGGGCAAGAGTGACCTTAAGATCATGCGTTTCTGCCAGGCATTCATGAGCGAATTATTCCGGCATATTGGTCCTGATACAGATATACCGGCCGGCGATATCGGAGTCGGGGGAAGAGAAATCGGCTATCTGTTCGGCCAGTATAAAAAACTGAGCAACGAATTTACAGGTGTACTTACAGGAAAGGGCCTTAACTGGGGAGGCTCCCTCGTTCGCCCTGAGGCTACAGGATATGGTTCTGTTTATTTTGCCAGCGAAATGCTATCTTACAGAAAAAACGAAACCCTGGAAGGCAAGACCTGTCTGGTCTCCGGAAGTGGTAACGTGGCCCAGTATACCGTCCAGAAAGTAAATCAACTGGGAGGCAAAGTAGTAACACTTTCAGACTCCAGCGGTTATATTTATGATGAAGAAGGAATTGATGACAAGAAGCTGGATTTTGTGATGGAGCTTAAAAATATCCGCAGAGGCAGGATAGAAGAATATACGGGTGAATTCAAAAATGCAATCTACGAACCCCTTGATGTGAAACTGGACTACAATCCCCTGTGGGACCATAAAGCACAGTGTGCATTCCCCAGCGCAACTCAAAATGAAATAAACGCCCGGGATGCAGAAAACCTCGTCCATAACGGCATATATGTGGTTTCTGAAGGCGCCAATATGCCAACTGCTATCGACGGCATCAGAGTCTTTCTGGATGCAGGTGTACTCTATGGCCCGGGTAAAGCTGCCAATGCTGGCGGAGTGGCCGTATCCGGACTCGAAATGGCCCAGAACAGTATGCGCTTTAGCTGGTCACGCGAGGAGGTTGACAACAGGCTTCATATGATCATGCATAATATTCATGATACATGCGTACAGACAGCTGATAGATTCGGTTCACCATGCAACTACCTGAACGGTGCCAATATTGCCGGTTTCCTTAAGGTTGCCGATGCAATGATGGATCAGGGAGTAGTCTAGTTTCCTTTAGTGTATTCCGGAGCAGGCACCTTGACATGCCGGACGTATGCTGAGGTGTCTGCCTTTTAACTCTTGCAATTATTTAACTGTCAGTGATATTTGAATAAGACGATTTTCCATGAAAAACATATCGTCAGAAAAGTGGGATAATTTTGACCTGCTGTGGGTTGAGCACGGGTATGGCAACAGGTTTCAGGGTTTTCAGAACCTTATGCGCCTGCGTATACGCGATATACTTCTGGTCTCGAGTCTCTATGACCTGTATCTTTTTGAAGAGGATGGTCGCCTGTACGAACTCATAAGAAATGAATACCAGGGCTTAAGCCTTAGTCACTCTCCGGAACTGACCCGCGTTTCCAATGGTCATGATGCAATTGCACTTGCAAAGGAGGAAAACCGTTTTGACCTGATCATCTGCACCCTGCACATTGAAGATATGCATGCCCTTAGTTTTGCAAAAATGGTCAGGGAATCGGGACTTAGTATCCCGGTGGTCCTGCTGGCTTATGATAACCGTGAGTTAAAGGATCTTTTATTGCATTATGACACTTCTGTTTTTACTAAAATATTCATCTGGCAGGGAGATTTCAGGCTAATTATTGCAATTATTAAGTACCTTGAGGACAAGCTTAATTTAGATCATGATACACGCATGGTCGGCGTTCAGAGCATAATTGTAATAGAGGACAATGTTAGGTTCTATTCATCTTTTCTTCCATTGATCTAT
>JBLMZM010000067.1:0-12092 GCA_050258815.1 Ignavibacteriales bacterium | reverse complement strand
TAGGGTTGGGTGTAAATCTGTCCAAAAGCTTTTCTGTTGAATTGAAATATTACAGACCTATTCCAAGTAAAATTGGTGAGTACCATAATACTTGGGATAAACCTGTTCCAACTGAGTTTCCTTCCTTTACTATTGACCATGTAATTAAGTTAAATGTTGGATATAATTTCTCCATTCCGTTAACAAAGGCCCAGGCAGAAAAGGAAGCTGATCCTGAAGAAAAGGCAGCTGAAAGAAGGGCACCCCAGCTGGTTTTTCCGGACAGGGACATGTTCTTCAAGATAGGAGCAGGCCTCCCTGACCTTATCTCTGCACAACTTGGATACCAGGTTTCAAAATTCTTCAGCATTGCTGCCAAAACTAATTTTAACATTAGTGAAGGAGAACGCAATAGTCTGATGGTAGGGCTCAGGCTTACTGGATACATGCCCTATCATACAATTAATAATATTTCAGTTGAATATGAGGATTACTTTTTCCATCTGCCAGAGAACTTATTTTCGAATGCATCAAAGGCTCAGTTGGCATTTACCGTAGGACATGAAAACCTTTACAATAAGTTTTTTAATTTCTACTGGGCAGCTGGTGTACTCTTGCCTCAATTTGAGGGTCATCTGTTAATTGCACCCACAGGGAAGCTCGGTTTCAATATTAATCTTTTTTAATTGTTTCCCCAAAAAATATCTTTTGGGGATTAATGGATTTTACGGGCTATGGCTTTGGTACTGAACCTGGCCATTCCCCGCTCAGTACTGTAAAGCCCGGGAAGACTTACAATAATCCGGGCTCCGCTGATTTTACATCCTCCCATTTGAAGCTTCCTGTTATGGATTACTATGTCCACCCCCAATACCGGATTAATTCGGATAACACAATTGATAAATAATTACAATTGACCCAATTAACAAAAATCCATAAATAATAATTAATGTTTTGTTGGGGCGCACGGTGCATGGGCACACCAATGTATGGATGCCCACACCATCCGGGGACAGATACCGGGCGGATTTATTTCCCCCAATAATACCAGATGCATCCACATTCATGGGAATTATCCCCCCGTAAATGGTCATGCCACTATCAAAACCATGGGAATTGTACGTACGTGTGCCGCATACACATACGGTGGTTTCAGGTGGCATGATTATATGCATACAATTATTAACCGGATCATGGTATTATATTTTCCGTTATGATAAAATAATCATGCATGTAATGCGTATTAAAATATCCGGGTTGGGGCACGGCGTGACATATTGAATAAAATTATTATGTGTGCCCGGCATTCGCCGGGTTAATATGTGCCCCGTGCGTTTGTTTACCCGTCCGCCGCGGCGGACGACGGGCGTGCGCCGCGCGCCCACGAAAACCATTTAATTTATCTAACAATGGTTATTGCTACACACGTCCAATATACCACGAAAATGTCCGTTCATGAATCAAAATAACAAATAACCCGATCGATTAAATATCATAATTGATCCACATTCCACATTCGATTCAAACGCCTGGATCAATACGGGTAACACAATCGATAAATAATCACAATTGAACCAATTAACACAATCGATAAATAATCATTGATGTTTGGTAGGGGCGCGCGGCGCACGCCCGTCGACCGGCGAATGCCGGGCGGGTTAACCCATGAATGTGAACAATTTAATTAAAATTGTTCATCATATAAAATTATGAATCCAATATTTATCGTTCACACATTATCATACCACAATATTATCCGATTGTGATATTTGAAAATGTTAATCTGTAACCGGACACCATGCGTTGGATATATGGTCATTCCAATGTGTGCCCGCCTGACATGACACCCGTCGCCCGCCGCGGCAGGCGTTGATATTAACCCCTTTTTTATTTAGCTTTTGCCCACACTTTTAGTTCCATTTTATAACAGAGAAATTATTTATGAAAAGATATTTTGCCATTCTGCTTTTGCTTGCAACCATTCAGTTCCCTTCCTATGCACAGAGCCTGCTTATTGGCGGAAGACTGGCGCCCAATTTCCTTATTGGAAAATCCTCAGGTTTCTCCAACAGGAGCGCATCCGGAATAGGTTTGCAGCCAGCCCTCAGTCTTGGATACCGGTTCAATGACGTTTTTACAATTGAAACGCAGGCAGGTTTACTGCTGAGCGATAACTTCTCCGGAATAGAATATGGATTCCTGCTGAAGGGAAATATACTTGAAGACAGATTATATCTCCTTGGCGGACTAAATATACATAACAACATTGGTGATGCACACGGGACACTTATATCTGCAGATATTTACAGGAAAACATATTTCCTGCCAGGGATCGGTTTCGGAATTAACCTTTCAAAGAGTATGTTTATTGAGCTGCAATACTATAAAACACTTGATGAAAAGATTGGCGAGGATCACTATGCAACTTATACTGGTCCGGCTTCCTGGACAGTTTACAAATCCTATTATACCATGGAGCATATATTTAGGCTGAGCCTTGGATTTGACGTATCCTTCCCATTAACAAAAGCCCAGGCAGAAAAAGAAGCTGATCATGAGCCGTCTGCTGTTTCAGGAAAAAAAGGAACTCCCAGTCCGGCTCTCCCGGATAGAAACATGTTCTTCAGGATTGGAACCGGTTTCCCGGATATTGCCTCTGCACAACTTGGATGTCAGTTATTTAAATACTTCAGCGTGGCAGGGAAAACTAACTGGAGCCTCATCGATGCAGGTCCGGATAAAAGACTGATGCTGGGACTCAAACTCACAGGGTATCTGCCTAATAGTTCATTTAACAATATTTCAGTTGAGTATAATGAGTTCACCAGGAACCTCTCTGAAAATTTTTTGAACAATGGATCACGGGCACAGGTTGCAATGACAATTGGTCACGAAGATGTATCCGGGAAATTCATTAACTTTTACTGGTCAGTAGGCGTGATTTTGATGCAAAAAAATGGGAATATAGCAGACCTTATACTGCCGACCCTCAAACTAGGATTAAACATAGATCTGCTATAATTTCTTGTTAATGCATGCTAAACATATCCCGCTTAATATTATTTCTTTCAATCATGGATACCCTGCATCCATGATTGAAAGCCTCTTGCCCCTGCCTTATACTTTTTACTTTTCCCTTTTCACTTTTTACTTTTCCCTTTTTACTTTTTACTTTTCCCTTTTTACTTTTTACTTTTTACTTTTCCCCTCCCCCCTCCCCTTTAAAAAATATTTTTTCATGATTAATTGACTTTAAATTTTTCATCTGCTAATTTGCATATACATTTCGATTAAACAGGTATTATATCGCACTAAGTCTACCATTTCGCTATTAACATTCTTTATTAATATCCTGACCTTAACCTTAAGGAGTTATAATGCTTTCGGCTTTAGGCTCTTTCGCGTCCATTTTATTCCGGCATTTTTCATCCCGTAAACAAACATCTTACGCGGGACACCCGGCCCGTTCGGTAGCATGCCTGCTTTTTTGTCTCCTGGCTCTTCCGGTCAGCATCTGGTCGCAGCCGGATACCGTAATCTGCTACGATGCACTTAATCATAAGATTGTGGAAGAAATAGCTGCCGCCCCGGGAAATCAGAAAATTTCAGATTTTACTGACTGCTACTTCGGGACTACACCCGGCTATTCCCAGCTGAGTACTGCAAAACCGCAGAATACTTACAATAATTCGGGATCCACTGATTTTACACCTGCCCATTTGAAGCTTCCTGTTACGGATTTCCCTGCAAGAACCTCGGTAAAGATCTTCCGTTATGTCAATGGCACTCCGGTACAAAGAGGCTCTGGCACACTTATCAGCCGCAATATGGTGCTTACTGCCGCACATCTGCTTTGCCAGCTGGATACGGTTGACGAACACAGCATTTATTACGACAGTCTTTATGTAGTTCCGGCCTACGACAATGGCATGCCTCAGAAAGCATTCCCAGGCAGTGTGAGTTCCAAATATTATATTCCCAAAGCAGCCTTCAAATCTTTCTGGAACAGGGATATAGCTATCATTGAACTCAGGGAACCGGTTGGTACAAAAACGGGCTGGATCGGTATTGGTTTTTCAACTGATGATAATTTCTACAAGAATAACGTTTTCCATAAGTTTAGCTATCCTGGCACCAGAGACCTCTTTGATTCAACCCGGGTTTATAACGGCGATACCCTGTACTATAACTATGGCTCCTTGGATCTGGTGGAAACAGGCTTCTTCGGATACGATATTATGGGTGTTCCGGGACAAAGCGGAAGCTCCATGTTCTATACCGATAACAAGAACTATTACAGCCTTGGCGTCCAGAGCTTCGCTGCAATGTCCAGCCATACAAGAATTCTTAATACCCTCTTCTATTCCTTCAAAAAGATAATTGAAAAGGACGTCATTGCTTCAGCTCAGGATAAAATTGCGGCCGTAACCGACTACAAGCTGTTTAATGCATATCCTAATCCGTTCAATCCCGCTACGAACATCAGCTATGAGCTGCCTGGTAGTTCACACGTGGACCTGAAGGTCTATGATATCCTTGGTAAGGAAGTGGCTACACTCGTCTCCGGCTGGCAGAATGCCGGCAGGTATACTTTCAGGTTCGATGCAGCTAATCTACCATCGGGAGTCTACATTTACCGGCTTAAGACGGACAATTATTCAGCCTCACAGAAGCTGATGCTGATTAAATAATGTTTTGCTGAATTTGATTTAACAATAAAAAAAGGAGGCCTGTTAGAGAAAGGATACTATATAAAACCAGATATATTCTCCCCAACATAGGAATAAATTCATTGAAACTTTTATCTCAAGTATCAAAGATCAGCCTGGCAATTCTGGCTGCAATCCTTATTCAGGGATGGGCACATAATGAGGCGCAGGATTATGTAAAACTGATTAATCAATTCCGCACTCCGCTCAGCTATTCTTTCCTGACCGTAACAATAATATTCTGCATACTCTACATCAGCGGTAAATATTCAACTGCCGCCTGGCGGAAAAAAGACAAACATAATGACTCAATCTCCTCTGTTCCGGCCAATATCTACCTGCACGAGATCAATGAACTGAAGCAAAAACTCAATAGTTTCGAAAAATCCAATAAAGAGCTGCGGGAATATTTGAATTACCTGCAGAAAACACATGAGGATGAACGTCAGTCACTGGCCCAGGAACTCAACAACAAGTTCTGCCAGAAACTAATATTACTGAAACTAAATCTCAATCAATCAATGAAAAGTACCCCGGGCTGCGAATGCTTATCCGGCTATCAGGAATGTATGCTGCTGGCAGCGCAGCTTACGCATGAGCTGAAAGATATTCTTCACTCTCTCAAACCTGCCATGCTGGAAGAGATGGGACTTGGGCCTGCCCTGGTTGCCCTGGTCAAAAACACCGAGCGGCAATATAATATAATGGGAAATATTGACCTGATTGATATTAACGGCAGACTCGACCGGTACCTGGAAATAACAATTTTCAGGATTGTCCAGGAGGCACTAAATAATATAGCCAGATATTCCAGGGCATATGAATTCAGCGTTCAGCTCATCAGGATGGCCGGCTCCATACGAGTTCTGGTATCTGATGACGGATACGGCTTCGGATCTGAAAATTCCGGGAATAAGGCTTTTATGGGAATCAGGAATATGCAGGAGAGGACACGCAGCTATAATGGGGTCTTTAAGATCAATTCTTCGCCTGAGGACGGGACAGTTATAATGGCAGATTTCCCGCTGGAGGAACACGAGAATGCATAATACCAGAATTCTGATAGCAGATAACCATACACTCCTTAGAAACAGCATCGTGAGCCGGCTTGTTAAAACTCCCGGATTTATAATAGCTGGCGAAGTGAATAACGGCCGTGAACTCATAAATAAATACTTTAAACTGAAACCGGATATAATACTGACAGATGTTTCCCTCCCCCTGCTCTCGGGAATTGAAGCCGTCAAAACAATAAGAAGGGGTGATCCTGCAGCGAAAGCATTATTCATGTCTATGTTCGATGGCGACGAATATATCTATGAGGCTCTTATTTCAGGCGGAAGAGGCCTGGTCAACAAGAGTATATTTAAAGATGAGCTAATATCCGCAATCGAAAAAATAAACCTGGGAGGAACCTATTTTGGCCCCGGATATGATCAGAATAAGCTGAATATGATCCTGAAAAAATATTCCTCTGGAATCTGCACCGAAGCCGAAAGAAAGATATGCCTGTCGCAAAGTGAAGCTGAATTCCTCCGCCTGCTGTGTGATGCCCTGAGCAGCCAGGAAATAGCTGAAAAACTTTCCATCAGCAGACAGACAATAGAGGCGCTCAGGGGACATATGATGCTGAAGCTGAAGGTTTATTCATTTTCACAACTTATAAGGCAGGCAGTACTAAATAGAATTTTACGCTGCTGATTCTTTTAACAATTCTTCGGGTTCGGATTTTTTTATCAGTTTATTTTGGTATTTTTGTACCCTGTTGCGCTGAAAATTTATTGCTGCCGTTGATATCCTTAAGTATGTCTTTTGTTTATTTTTTTTGAAAGTATTAGTTCCATGAAAGTAGTCCCCAAAATACACATCAATATCGGTGAACTCTACGCCTCAAAGCGCCCCGTAATAATGCATACTACCCTGGGCTCGTGCGTTGCGGTCTGTTTTTACGACTATATTCATAGGATCGGAGGCATGAACCATATAATGCTCCCCGAAATGGCTGATTTTAACGTCTTCAACGACAGCGCCCGCTACGGCATTAATGCCATGGAACTGTTAATCAACGAAATTCTTAAGCTCGGGGGCGAAAGGGAAAACCTTATAGCCAAGGTTTTTGGCGGAGCGCACGTGCTGCCCGATTTTTCAATTGCCGACTCTATTGGCAGAAGAAATATCAGCTTCGTGAAACAGTTTCTGGAGACTGAAGGTATCAGGATAATTAGCCAGCATACCGGCGGGACCTTCACCCGTATTGTATATTTTCACACCGGCACCTCTAATGTCCTGATGAAAAAACTGCATTCTTCTTTCTTCCGGACGATGGAGGAAGAAAACAGATTCCTTCAGCAGTATAAAACCGAAATAATCAAACCGGATACAACTATTTTCTGACTCTTTCATTATTACAATCCGCTTAAACACCCCCATAGAAAAATATTTGTCAGGATATTTTAATAAATTTTCCATAATTATGGGGAAAATCAGTAATTAATACGTCCAATTGGTATGTTATTCTGGTTCTATTATTCTAATAATATTTGGAGGAAATACTATGGATCTGATCCGACAGATCGTACCTGTCTGTTTACTTCTGCTATTGGCATGGAGCAATACCTACCCGGCCGAGTATAAGAAGGGTGAAACCTACCACGGGTTTAAGCTGCTGGAAAAACGGTTCGTTAAAGAGGTTAATGCAGAATGCCTCTATTTCGAACACGTTAAAAGCGGCGCCCGTGTACTTAAGTTTGCCACAAATGACCCTAATAAAACTTTTGGTATCGGTTTTAAGACCGTACCTGAAACCGACTGCGGAACACCGCACATCATAGAACATTCTGTTCTTAACGGATCAAAGAACTTCCCCGTTAAGAGCCCCTTTGACGTACTGTCAAAAGGATCACTTAAAACTTTCCTGAACGCTTTCACCGGAAGCGACAGAACTTTCTATCCCTTTGCCAGCATGAACGAAAAAGATTATTTCAATCTGATGCACGTGTATCTGGATGCTGTCTTCAATCCTCTGATGTATAGTGATACACGAATTCTCAGGCAGGAGGGATGGCACTATGAATTAGAGAGCAAGGACGCTCCCTTAATCTATAAGGGCGTTGTATATAATGAAATGAAAGGCGCTTTCTCAAGCCCCACGCGCGAACTGAACTACCAGATCAGCAGGAACCTTTTCCCCGATAACGGCTATCAGTATTCTTCAGGAGGCTACCCGGCTGCCATACCAAAGCTGACACATGAAGCATTTGTCAATTTCCACAAGAAATACTATCACCCGGTCAACAGCCACATAATTCTCTATGGGGATGCCGACCTGGATAAGGAACTTTCTTTCATAGATTCCGAATATCTGTCAAAGTATGAAAAATCCGGCAGCAGACCGGTTATCCCGATACAGAAACCCTTCACGGCAATGAAGGAAGTAACATCCTACTATTCAATTGGTGAGGGGGATAAAATACAGAATCAGACCTATCTTACTCTTAACTTTGTAGTTGGCCTCAATTCAGACCAGGCACTCGTAATGGCACTGAATGTGCTTTCGGACGTGCTGGTAAACCAGGAAGCTGCACCGGTCCGCCTGGCTCTTCAGAAGGCAGGCATTGGCCAGGACGTAAGCGCATGGGTTAACGATATTCAGCAGAATGTTTTCCAGATAATGGTGCAGAACGCTAATCCCGGGGATAAGGAAAAATTCCGCGAGATCGTAATGAATACCCTGCGTGAAGCCTCGGAAAAAGGACTGGATAAAAAGGCAATAGAAGGAACTATCAACAGGATGGAATTCAGCCTTCGCGAAGGCGACGACGCACAGAAAGGCCTGACATACGGCTTCCAGGCCCTCCCCGGCTGGTTCTTTGCAGATGACCCGTTCCTGACTCTTGAGTATGAAAAACCGCTCGCCAGGGTTAAGACAGCTCTTACAGGCAATTATCTCGAATCGGTAATCCGTGAACATATCATAAATAACCCGCATTCACTTTTACTGGCACTTGAACCAAAACCGGGCCTCGAAAAAGAGAATAATGAAAAAATCACAAAGGAACTGGCTGAGTATAAAAAATCATTATCCCCAAAGGAAATTGACTCGCTCGTAAATGCTACGAGGGAACTGATCGCTTACCAGAAACGCCAGGATACCCCGGAAGATCTTGCAAAAATACCCATGCTCGACAGAAAAGACATCAGCCCTAAAGCTGAGTGGTATTCCGTGCAGGAAAAACAGGTGTCCGGCACACCGGTCCTCTTTCATGAGGATTTCACGAATGAAGTGGTTTATACCCGACTAATGTTCGATGCCCGCGTACTGCCCGAAGAACTGATACCATATGCCGCACTGATGACCGAAATACTGGGCAGCCAGAATACTGAGAACTACTCCTACGGCGAACTTGATAAGGCATTAAATATCCATACCGGCGGCTTCAGCTCTTATATATCAACGTTCCTTGAGAACAGGGATGACGACATGCTCATCACTAAATTTGTGGTTGATTCAAAAACCATGAACAGCAAAACGGATAAATTATTCGAACTGATCGGTGAGATATTAAATAAAACGCGCTATTCGGATATCGACCGCCTTAAGGCCATTCTAACCAGACATCAGTCCAGACTCGAAGCCCAGATCAAACAGGATGGATATGGTTATACAGGCAAACGCCTTGCCTCGTATTTCAATAAGTCAGGAAAATTGAATGAGCTTACCTCCGGCATCGAGTACTACTGGTTTGTTACCGATCTGGTAAAGAATTTCGACAAGAAGTCAGACGAGATAAGCAAAAACCTGGCTGCAGCCGCATCTCTGCTCTTTAACAGCAGGAATCTTATCACTACTGTAACCTGCGGAAGCAGTGATCTGGAAGGATATTCAAAAGGACTCGAACAGTTTATAAGCGGACTTCCCGGCGCAAATCCGGAATACAAGACATGGACACTAAAAACCGAAAAGAAAAACGAGGGCTTCACAACAGCTTCCAAGGTTCAGTTTGTTGTAATGGGCTATAACTACAAAAAACTGGGCTATTCATGGAATGGGAAAATGAAAGTGCTTGAGCAGGTCCTTTCCACCGACTATCTGCATAACCGCATCAGAGTTATCGGCGGAGCCTACGGCGGAATGTGTACTTTCTCACCCTACGGCACAAGCTATCTTGCTTCATACCGCGACCCGAACCTGAAGGAAACCATCAATAACTACAATGGCGCTCCGGAGTTCCTGGATAAATTCGATGTGGACGAGAAAGGCCTTACCCGCTTCATCATTGGTACCGTGGCCAGGATGGATATTCCGCTGACCCCTTCACAAAGAGGCAATGCCGCAGTAAGGTACTATATGGAAAAAGTAAAACTGGAAGACCTCCAGAAAGAACGCGATGAAGTTCTTAGCACTACTCCGCAGGACATCAGGGAAATGAAAAAGATGGTTTCAGACGTGCTTGCACAGAAAACCTACTGCGTTTATGGCAACGAAGAAAAAATTAAATCTGAAAAAGATCTCTTCGGTAATCTCGTAAACCTGAACCGCTAAAACATCTGATGCCCCTGTGGCAATTCAGTTCTGCATATTTAATCTTAATAGCCGCCCCCAAAGGGCGGTTTTTTTTAAGCCTCCCTGGAGTTCAAGCTCACCCGCATCATTTTTATATTTGCCTGATCATACAACCTTTTTCTGATACGCAAGTCTAATCAGGTAAGTATTCTGAATTATTGCCCGACTTAAAAAGGGATATCTATGAAAAAACTGTACATCCTGCTCTTATCAGCGATCCTTTATGGATGTTATGGGTCAGGTAAGGACCTGCCGTTCTATAAACTCGATGTTAAAATCGATCCCAGGGAACAGCACCTGGAGTCCAGCCTGCAATGTAACTACATACATCCCCAGGCTACTGCTGATTCTATCGTTTTCCTTCTCTATAAATATTTTGCAATTCAATCCCTGGAAGGTGAAAATATCAGGGATTATCATTTCGACACTACATCCGCCTCTCCTTTTCCATTTACTCCTAAAGCCGGAAGACTGGTCCTCAGGCTAAAAAAACCAATGGCACAGGATGAAAGAATTAATTTTAACATTAAGTATGCTGGGAATATTGAACCCGACAGCGACTGGAAGATCAACAGGATTACTGAGGATTGGGTGGAGCTGGGAATGTATGCCCCCTGGTTTCCTTTTAACCCTGAGTTAAAGGATCTTGCTTTTGAAGTGGGAGTAAAAACTGCCGGGGATTACAAAGTAGTAGGAAATGGCAGCGTATGTAATAGGAACGGCTCCTGGCAGATAACTAACAATATGGCCGGCAATGACATTATAATTGCCGCTTCCAGGGAAATGAAACAGATAGAGGCATCTGGCGATGACTTTTCCCTTCACCTTTATTCTGCCGCCGGGACAGAAGATTCCACGATGCACGACATACTGGCAGCCAACCAGATAATATTTAAAAATTATATTAAATGGTTCGGGAAAACCCCGGGACCCTCCAGCCTCTCAATCCTTATTACACCCCGCGAAACCAACGGAGGCTACGCAAGGAAAGGACTTATTGTGCTTAGCAAACTTAATGACAAGTATTATTTCCGCGCAAAACCAGGATACATGGTATACTTTGCACACGAGCTTGCCCACTTGTGGTGGCTGAATGCTCCGGTTGACAGCTGGGAGGACTGGCTGAATGAGTCCTTCGCCGAATATTCTGCCCTGATTAGCCTCAGGGAAGTTTTGGGTGAAAGTGAATTCGCATCAAGGATTAAGAAAAAAGCAGAAGGCATTGAGGCACTCCCGGCAATCCGCGGAATAAAAAGAAATGACGACATGGCATACCAGGTCCTTTATAACAAAGGCTGCTATTATCTCTATGAACTGGAACAGGAAATAGGACGCGGGAAATTCCTGCAGCTGATGAGACTGATATTCACTAACCGTGTCAATTCCACGGATAGATTCCTTGAAATTCTAAGCAGTAATTACGGTCAGCAAGCAGCCGCAAGGTTCAACGACAAGCTGAATAGATAAACCGGAATTTTTGTGCCATAGGCTCCTTAATACAGTCACCCATGATTACATAAAATTATTCAGAAAGTGGCGGCCGGGCATCCTCGCCTGAGCCCCACTGCTTTTCCGGTGTACGGCTCATCTCAAACTCCAGCACACCCCCCTTCATAATATCAGCATGCCTTATCCAGGTTTTATTATAAGGCTTTCCGTTCAATGTAACCGATTTTATATAAATATTACCGGCGCCCGGATTGTGCATAGCGCCATAAAATTTATTATTTTCGATAAGGAACTGTCAAAGGCGGGAAAATTAAAATAGCTATAAAGCACGCTTAAACCAATATAAATAATTCCTGCATACATGGGTTGCTTGTAGTCTGTAAAAAGCGAAG
>JBLMZM010000066.1:0-5244 GCA_050258815.1 Ignavibacteriales bacterium | reverse complement strand
GTTCAGATGTCGATGCTACAAGATTTGGTGGTCAGTTTCAGAATGAGCTCCATTTCTATAATACTCCCGGTAAATGTACAATAAAGATATATACCGAGATGGGTGAGCTTATCCAGACACTTAATCACGACAACGGAAGCGGTGATGTTTACTGGAGATCTATAACAAGTTCAAACCAGCTGCTCGTAAGCGGTATCTATATTGCCGTAATTACCAATACGGAAACGGGTGAAAAGCACATTGCTAAATTTTCCATAATCCGATAATTATTTGCAGGCAGGTAATAAAATGAAAAAAATATTTATAATAATAATAAGTTTAATCACGGGAACTTTGCTCTCGGGCAGGCTCCAGGCACAGGATCAGCAGAAGCTTGCACAGAGCGGTATGAAGTTCATGAGTGCAACGCTTGATGCCAGGACTGCAGGGCTTGGCGAGGCAGTTACCGCACTGGACGGCAATGCTGCATTTCTTTTTGCGAACCCGTCAAGTGTTGCCCGCCAGGAAAACCTGGTTAACGCAACCGCAGGTTCAATGACATGGATTGCAGACATCAAGTATATTTACGGCGCCGTCACATTCGCACCTTCGGGCGGCGACTTTGGTGTAATTGGTATTACAGCAATGAACGTCGATTACGGCGATTTTATTGAAACCATTAGTTCTAAAAATTCTGAAGGTTTCCTTGAGCTTGGTACCTTTCGTCCTTACGCACTTTCATTAGGTGTAAGTTATGCAAAGGCGCTTAACGATAAACTGGCACTTGGCGGAAGCATTAAATATGCAAAGCAGTCACTTGGCGCAGCCGTGACTTCAATTAACGCCGATGGCAGTTATGTCAAAAGTGACCACGTCAGGGGAGTAATGGCCTTCGATTTCGGCTTGCTTTACAGAACCGGTTTCCGCAGCCTCAACTTTGCAATGTCTGTAAAGAACTTCTCTCAGGAGACAAGGTTTGAGAAGGAAAACTTCCAGCTTCCTCTTACTTTCAGAATGGGTCTTTCATTCAACGCAGTTGACCTTCTGGAAAATGTAGACAAGAATATGCACTCATTCCTCCTAGCAGTTGATGCTGTTCACAACAGGGATTTCCCGGAACAGGTTAACATAGGTGCAGAGTACACATTCATGAATACTATATCATTAAGAGCCGGATATAACACCCCGGCAGATGAAAGAAGCTATACTTTAGGTGTGGGTGTAAAGCAGACGTACCAGAACTACGGACTTGGAGTTGATTACTCATACACGCCGTATGGTATCTTTGATGCAGTTCACAGAGTAAACGTAAGTGTTTCTTTATAAGCCAAATACAAATAAGTAAATAAATGGTAAGAAAATGAAAAATAATATTTACATGAAAAACAGAATTAAGTATCTGGTCCTGCTCTTCCTGACGCTCACCATGTATTATGGCTGTGGTAAAGATGCCGCCCCCGTTTTATATGATGAGTATAAAGACAAGGGGACTCCGGATCCGGTAGTTACTTCTGTAAGTCCGCAGAATGTTGCATATGCAGGGCTGGATACTCTGACAATAACGGGATCCAACTTTTCTGACAGTGCACATACTATAGTATATTTTGATAATGTTCCTGGTACGGTAATTTCTTCAACACCGACACAGATAAGGGTGAAAGTTCCGAATCTTCCAAAAGACGCTCTCGCAATAAGAGTAGTAGTAACAACTGCTTCAAATAATGCTGCTCCTGTTGCCTATGCTCTCAAGGAGGTACAAACGGCATTTTTCACGGGCTTCCTTTATATGGATCAGCCCCAAACGATCACATTCGATAAGGAGGGGAACCTTTACATTTCACATTCTACTAATAATGCCTTTCAGGGTATTAAAAAGATTGATGTTAACAAGAACATTACTGATTATGCCCCCAAAGGTACTTCATCAGCATGGAGTTCTTTGAAGTTCGCATACGGAGCATGGGGCGGACAGTCAGGAAAGCTTCTTGGTGCAAGAAAGAAAAAGGGCATCTGGAAAATTGACCAGGGTACTGCTCCTGCATCAACTCCATTTATTGGTGCTCCAATAGGCGTTGACCAGAATATCTATGATTTTGATTTCGATCCCTCAGGCAACCTCTGGGCTGCAGGTGAAGGACTGAACATTTTCAAGGTCAAGCCGGACTTATCGCAGGCAACGAAGTACAAATTCGCAAATACGTCTTCAAAGATCAATGCTGTCAGGGTTTTCAAGGACAACAACACACTTTATGTTTATGTCGGCGGAACCAAGGATGGCAAGGAAGGCGTATGGCGCTACAAAGTTGTAAATGATGAAATAGTTGCAGGAAGCGAAGAATTATACTTCGATTTTGCAGCAGCTTATCCCGGAATTAATTCAGCCGGCTTCCCATTCGCTGTTCTTGGACTTACCTTCAGCAAGGACGGTTATATGTACATAGGTACAGACGCCGATCCGGCAATTGTAGTTGTCAGTCCGTCAAAAACAGCCAGCGCATTATTGCCCGGAGTGGTTATACCTAAATTTGCATCTTTTGTATGGAATTCATATGATAAGGTGAACGGCCAGAATCTGGTATATTCCAGGAGTTCTATGGACAGTGAACAAGCAACTGAATTCTATGCCAAAATATTTTCCACAAAAATGTTTAAGCAGGGTGCACCATATTACGGACTGGAATTATAATTAAAAAAAATGTATGTAATTAATTGTGGATGTTCTTATATTAAGTATACCTTCTATTTAATTTTATAGTTTTATCGTTCAAAAAAAATAAGGAGTGATTTTATGATGAAACGTCTATTGTTCGTAGTTACAATGTTAGTAGCTTTTTCAGCTACTTCTTTTTCTCAGTGGACTATGACCCCGTTTGGGAAAGCTATTGACACATTAAAGGGCTCAAATTCAGGCGCTCATGGTATCGCTGTGGATCCTGACGGCAAGATTTGGGTTGCTCAGTACAATGTTACTGCAGAATTCAGAGATTCAATGCAAGTAGCAGATAGTAGTAACAGATATTTCAAGACACTGCCAGTTTTAGTTTTCAATCCTGATGGCAGTCCTGCATCAATTTCACCGGTAAGGTCCTGGAAAGATGCCAATGGCAAAGTACTTCCTCTGTGGTTCGGATCAAATACAGGTCTGAACACAGACTTTAGAGGAAACATACTCCTTTCACAGGGAAAAACTGTAGTTAAATTTAATTACAAAACCGGTGAATCGATGGGTACGTACACAGGCAAAGCAGGTCTTACACGCTGCGCCGCTGATACTGTAGGAAATGTTTATGTCGCCTACACTGCACCAGACAATCCGGTAGAAATTCTTGATTCAAATTTAGCATATGTAGAGAATGCAGTTGACGTCATGAAAGGTTACGGCAGAACTCTTGAAGTATCCAAAGACGGTATGACTCTTTATGCACCGAGATATTCAACCCTTATAACCTGGGTTTACCAGAAGCCTGATGAATTCTCAAGCTTCCAGCTTAAAGATTCTGTTCTGGCTGGATGGGCTCCAGAGGGTATTGCATGGAATCCTGGTAATAAACTCTTATATGTTAGTGCCGGTTCATACCAGGCTGCTCCTAATGGCGCATACGGTCCGCTGCAGCAGGATAGATTTGTTACAAAAGGAACCTATTATGGTGTAAGAACTACAGACTGGAAAGTTCTTGACAGTCTTTCATGGAAGTATGCTGAACCTTTCCTCGGAGCCGATCTTTCAGAAAGAAACAGAGGTATTGCTTTCAGTAAAGACGGGAAGACAGCTTACATTATTCAGTTCAACGCATCAGCTATTCCGGCGCTTCAGCGTTACACTACACAGAATCTTCAGACAGGTGTAAAGAAAGAAAACGCAGTTGTTGAAAACTATGCACTTTCACAGAACTATCCAAACCCGTTCAACCCTTCAACAGAGATCAAGTTCTCTATTGCTAAGGACGGATTTGTTTCACTGAAGGTATATGATATACTTGGTAAGGAAGTTTCATCACTGGTTAACGGCCAGATGACAAAAGGCAGCTACTCTGTAAGAGTTGACGGCCAGAACCTGACTTCAGGTATCTATATCTATCAGCTGAATGCAAACGGCGTTATGTTAAGCCGCAAGATGACACTTATGAAGTAATAGGATTGAATAAATTCTAATTCATGCAAAAGCCGCCTGAGTGCGGCTTTTGTTTTATCTATTGTACAATATTGCTCATTTCAGTCTGGAAATCTCCTCCGGCGGGAAAAATCCTCAGGTCAGAAAAATATTCCCCGGAATTGTCTTCAGATTTCCAAATACTTTTGCTATCTTCCATAGAATAAAAATTCCCCATAAATTATTAAATAAGAAACGCTTATGAAAAAAATATTCTACTGTTTATTTGCAATCCTTTGCACATCGGCTTTGTTATTTCCGCAGACATATCCAAAGCAGGAATTAAGAGGCATCTGGATAGCCTCTTTAGGCATCGACTGGCCCTCAACAAGGGGCACTTCAGCAAGCGACATAAAGGCGCAGAAAGACCAGCTTATTTCAATATTCGATAAGCATAAGAGTTACGGCATGAACGCGATGTTTTTTCATGTAAGGCCGAAAGCAGATGCAGTTTATAAGAGCCCAAGTGAGCCATGGTCGCAGTATCTGACTGGAAAGCAGGGATTAGCGCCCTCAGATCCAACTTATGATCCTCTTCAGTTTGCAATCCAGGAAGCTCATAAAAGAGGTATGGAGCTTCATGCATGGCTGAACCCATACAGAGTACTCATGACTTCAGAGGACCCGGGTTCGGTTGATACGGGAAATGTTATGGTAAAGCATCCCGATTGGATAATTAAGTGCAACGGCACTGAATACCGCTTCCTCAATCCAGGGCTTCCGCAGGTAAGAAAGTATTTACTTAGTGTTATTATGGATATTGTGCGGCGCTATAATGTTGATGGTATCCATTTTGACGATTACTTCTATCCTTATGCTGAATACGGAACATTTAATGACGATGCGACATTTGCAGCCTACAAGGGTACATTTACAGACAAGGCGGCATGGCGGATAAACAACGTGAATATGCTTCTTGCTGAGATCAACGACAGTATAAAGGCTGTGAAACCATGGATTAAGTTCGGCATCAGCCCAGCAGGAGGTCCATCGGTGAACCTTACGATCTACTGCGACCCATTCGGATGGCTGAAGGGAAATTACACGGATGAAAACGGGGTGCAGCACACAGGTACGGCATACATCGACTATATACTGCCGCAGCTTTATTCTGC
>JBLMZM010000065.1:0-2898 GCA_050258815.1 Ignavibacteriales bacterium | reverse complement strand
CAGAAGGGCTCAGACAGAACCTGGTTCGGCTCAAAAGACGAACTAATTGATCTTATAAACCAGATCCATCAAAACAAAATGCAGGTCTATGCCGATCTGGTGATAAACCATAGCAGCGGCGGTGATGCGGCTGAAGAGAACCCGCTGGATAAAAAAATGAGATGGACAAATTTCAACCCTATGAGCGGCAAATTTAAGAGGGACTGGAAATGTTTCCATCCTTCATTATATGAAAGATGGGATAAGGAAACTTTTGGGGATATGCCCGATCTATGTCACAGAAACCCGTATGTTTACTCCCAATTACTTGAATGCGCGCGCTGGATGATTGAAGAAATAGGATTTGACGGTTTCAGGTTTGACTGCGTAAAGGGCTATGGTGGCTGGATGGTAAGAGCTATACAGGAATTGCGTGGCCTGCGCGACAATAAAGTTATAAGTCCATTCGGAGTAGGAGAATGCTGGGATAGTGAACGTACAATACAAGACTGGTTGGATGAAACCAACTCATGGTCAGATAACACGGCTTGTGCATTTGATTTTCCTTTAAGAGACAGACTACTTTCACTGTGCCATGACAGCGGTTTCAGTTTAAGAGCACTTGCTAATGATGGAGTACTGGTAAGCAAAAGGCCGCTTGAGGCGGTTACCTTTGTTGAGAATCACGACACTGCACGCAGTAACCCGGTAATACAGGATAAGATGCTTGCATATGCCTACATACTGACTCACGAGGGATACCCCTGCGTTTTCTGGCAGGATTATTATAATTACGGATTAGAACAGAAAAATTATCAAAGCGGAATAGCTGCCCTGGTCAGAATTCATGAAGACTATGCGGGCGGTTCGACTAATATTCTATATGCTGATGATAATCTCTATGTCATGCAGAGAAATGGCTACGCCAGTCAAAGAGGGTTAATATTCGTCTTAAATAAGCGTTTGGGCTGGAATGGTGCCATGGTGCATACACAATGGAGAAATACAAACTTTAAGCCAATGGCCTGGCGAGGGAAGGATAATTTAGATATTCCGGATATTAAAAGATCAGACGACTATGGCAACTGTGACCTCTGGGCTCCGCCAAGAGGTTATGCCGTTTATATTCCTGAAGTATAAAAAAGTTCTGGCGTCAGTCTCTAAACAACAAATCAAATCAACAAAAAATTAAAAGGAGGCCTTTATGTCCAGTCCTTTTTCAACTCATAGTGAGGCGTTTGTAAGAGCACTCAAAAGCCGCCAAAATGCACGTCCATCAAGAAAGGAATCTTCGGTCAAATCTTTTCTTGAACACCAGGAGATCAAACTCCCATCCGACAAGTCACTTATCAAAAGCCTTATTGGTTCTAAACCTGAAAAACATGCCGCGGAAAGTCATTTGGTTACTGAAGATGTAAAAAAAATGCTACAGCCCGATTTTATCCGGAATGGAAAAAGTGCAATAATAAGAGATCTTGAGCGCTATATTGGCACAAATGATATCTTGCCAATTAATTATCTGACAAAAGGAATAATAGCTGCTAATTCAGTATGCAGGATCAGTACTGTAGATCCTTTAACCGGGCAAAAGTGGTGGGGTACGGGCTTCCTGATAAGCCCCAGACTTATGATTACAAATAATCACGTTATTCCATCCGCGGAAGCTGCGGCTAATACAATTATTGAGTTTGGATGCGAAAGGGATAAAAAGGGTTTTGTTGCACAGGGAGAACAGTTTGAACTGAAGCCCGAATTGGGATTTATTACAAGTCCATCCACAGAACTGGATTTTACTATAGTTGCAGTATCTGATATTTCAAGAGATGGAGATGCACCGCTATCCAATTATGGATTCCTGAGACTTAGTCCGAACCCTGAGAAAATAGTTGAAGGAGAATTTGTGACAGTAATTCAGCACCCCAACGGTGATGAAAAATGTATTGCTGTCAGGGAAAATAAGGTAATTCAAATTGGTTCCGATTCCCCGTCGCTCGACAACTTCCTCTGGTATATGAGTGATACTGCCCCAGGTTCTTCCGGCGCCCCCGCATTTAACGATTTCTGGCAGGTCGTTGCTATACACCATAGCGGAATTCCGGAATCGCGCAAAGCCGGAAAGGTGATACAATATCAACTCGTTACCGGGAAATGGGTAACTCAACAAGAAGCAAAGGAAGTGCCGGATGATCAGATTAAATGGATTGCCAATGAAGGCGTGAGAATTAGCAAAATCCTACAGAAAGTTAAGAAAATGTTTAATTCTCAGAGAAGTGAACAGTCCCCCTTTATTAAAGAATTCCTGGATGATGCATTTGGACAAAAACCTTTTTCCGAGGCATCATTCATTGAGAGTGCAACCACTCCTAATGTCACAAAAGTAAGGACACTTGCTTTTGAATCATTTCTTGAAGCTAAACACAAAGAGCAGAAGAATATCCGTCCGGTTTCTTATTATAAGGCCAGAGAAGGATACAACGAGGACTTCTTAGGGGTGAATGTTCCTTTACCCAAACTTACAGAAAAAGCGCTTTCTTTTGGAGCACCTGCTGCAGTAGCAGGAGCAAATGATAATTTATTGAAATACACACATTTTTCTATTCTTTTTAACAAGGACAGGAAGATGGCGTTCTTTACTGCCGTAAATATTGACGGAAAGAAATGGAAAAATATAAAGCGCGGCACAGACAAATGGTACTACGATTCGCGTATCCCGAAGGAAATACAAATAGGTGATGAAGTCTACGGTAATGAACCAACCAACGGTGATAAAGGCTGGTTTGACCGGGGACATCTGGTGCGCCGGCAGGATCCTGACTGGGGTACAATTCAGGAAGCCGGATTAGCTGACGACGATACTTTCCACTGGGCCAACTGCACTCCGCAATACTACGGATTTAACCAGGGGAAGGAATTATGGCA
>JBLMZM010000064.1:0-6938 GCA_050258815.1 Ignavibacteriales bacterium | reverse complement strand
GGATTGACTCCCTGCCCATAATGTTCAAATATGTATCCTGCTGGCCTGCAAAGGAGGCCGTCGGTAAATCCTCTGCAGTTGCGCTGGAACGCACGGCATAAGCATTAGTTTCACCAAGTTGCGTGATATAACTGGTAATCTCATTACTTATGCCCTTTGGAATAACTATTTCTTCTATGACCTTTCGGATTTTTGTGCTGATATCACCAATGCCTTTTTTGTTTGCCGATTTTACCAGAGACAACTGATCCAGTAGCGAATTAATCTCCCCGTTATTCCCAATAATTTCTTTGTATGCTTCGGTAGTAACGCAAAAGCCCTCAGGCACTTGTAGTTTCTTAATCCTGGATAGTTCCCCCAGGTTGGCGCCTTTACCTCCGACCATTGCAATTTTTGTTTTGTCTATTTCATGAAAACCGAGTACATATGAATTCATATTTTTCACATTTCTATTGATTATCAAAGTAAAATATTATTAAGTAAGTGTGACTTGTAACTATTCAAAAACCTTGTCTCTGTTCAAGATCCCATTGCTTTATAAGCGGCTGGCCTAGATGACTGGTTAGGTTTTGCCTTTATGCTAAATAGTTATTACCACATTTCCTTTCTTATGTCCTTTGTCAACATACCTGTGAGCCTCAACTATTTGTTCAAAAGGATAATTTTTATCAATTACTGACCTTAGCTTTCCTGCTTCGCAGAGTTGTTTTAGAAAGATAAGGTCTTCAACCTTTAACTTAATGTTGCCTGACAAAGCAAGAGAGGTAAGATAGATCCCTGATTTCGTCAGGGATTTTTTACGTTTTGAAGATGCAATCTTGCCTACTGCATCAAAAATAACGTCATAAGCATCGCCGCTTTCTGTAAAATCTTCTCTCGTATAATCTATAAGCTTGTCGGCTCCCAGGGATTTCACCATTTCCAGATTCGCAGTGCTGCATACGGCTGTAACTTCTGCCCCAAAGTGCTTGGCTAGCTGAATTGCAAAAGTACCAACACTACCCGAAGCCCCATAGATTAATACTTTTTGACCCTTTTTAATATTTGCTTTCCTGAGATTAATCAGGGCGGTTATTCCACCATTAGAAACCGGGGCGGCCTCCTCATAAGACATATTGGCCGGTTTTATTGCGAGAATTCCATCTTCTGGAATGCAGCAATACTGGGCATAGGTGCCAAACCGAAATTCAGTGGATGCAAAAACAGGATCGCCTATCTTAAACCGTGTAACATTATTGCCGACTGCTTCAATGTCTCCGGCTAATTCCATTCCCAGGATTTTTCGGGGTTTCTTAAAACCTATTATTATTCGCATCAAAGGCTTGAAAATGAAATCTCTAAAGGGTCCCAACCCAGGCTCTAAACGCCGAATTTTCGTATCCCCTATGTGTACTGTTGTAGCGTGTACTTTAATAAGTACTTCATTATCCTTAGGGACCGGTTTTTCTACATCTCTAAGCTGCAGAAATTCCGGCGGACCGTATTTAGTACAGACGATTGCTTTCATAATTTCCCTTGCCCGTCACCGGCCAATTCCGTGACGAGAGTTTGTTAGTGGAATGATAATGTTTAACTTACTTCATATCTAATCCCGAATATGATAAATTCATATAAGGCACCCCTGGTAATTGCCGGCATTCGAATTGACTACATGTAATTGTCACTACCTAATATTGTGCTAATTTAGCCAAAATTAGTATAAAGCTGAAATGTTTTTCCCTTATTAACAGGATTTTATTGTGCTGCTTTAATAATTGTTCTTTAAAGGAAGGGCAGGGGGCGGTTTTATACTGAAAGGAGGGAGAAAGATAAATCTGCCCGCCTGATTCAATGCTGTTCCGGGATAAATGGACCTTTGGACAGGCACACGTCCGCAGGGAAATATTTATTTGACAATGAGGGAAGTATTTCCAAAGTTGAAGTTAACATTTCGCAAACAATAATATATCGGTCTACAAACATGAACAGCACCGAGGAAAGCATCCTTTTTTCTTTAGATGGCAAGGACACTTCTTTATATCCCTATCTTGATTATCTACTTCAGGATCTGTGGGCGTAAAGCATGAGGCAATCTTTTCGATATTTGAAAAACAATCCTTCGGGATTATTGAAGAATGCGGACCTGATAAAGATGAGCAAAAGAAAACAGATGAATCTATGTTCAGGTATATTGAGCGAAGGTGCGCAGAATTGACAAAGCTACACCCCGGAAAAAGGAAAATCTTTGAAAATTATATTAAAACACAAAAGGAAGAATTCGATATACTAGAAAATAAAATTCAGTGTGTTACCTGGCTTCTGAAACGGATTAAATAAAAGCAATATTACTTTTTTCTTGCTGATACAAGCAGCATCATTGGCCTGCGCAGTTCATCAAGCATTCCAGGAATAGTACTAAGCATATTTTCAGCGGGTTTTGGTTCAACAACACCCGTTATTTCAAATCCTGCCATGATCAGGCAGTTCAGGTATGTTGTTAACGTTCTGTGATACTTTATCACTTTTTCATCTAAGAAAACGGTTTCACGCATACCCTCTGAGAAATATTTATCCACTGGCCAGTGCAGGTGGTTCCCGTTATCATCATAATGCCAGTCTTGTGTTCCATATGCAGTAAAAACCGGATGCTCGACTGAGAATACAAGATCCCCGCCACCCGAAAGACATCTGCTTATTTTGCTTAAAACATCCTCAAATGACTTAATGTAGTGAAAAGCCAAAGAGCTTAAAACAACATCAAAAGAATTGACAGGAAAATCAACATCCTCAATCGGCATGCAAATATACCTGATATGTTCAGACTCTGTCTTTCTTTTTGCTTCATTTAGCATTTTTTGCGAAATATCAATTCCGGTAACAGATATTGCGCCATGTTCCGCTGCATACCGGCAATGCCATCCAAAGCCGCATCCCAGATCTAAAACTTTTTTATTTTTAAAATCAGGTAGCATTTTTATTAATTCGTGCCACTCACCTGCAGAATCGAGTCCTTTTTTTGAGCGCTCCATATTACTGTATTTATTAAAAAAAGTGCTATCGTCGTATTTATTCTGTTTCACTATTAAGTATCCTTTTTATTTTGTCTGAGGCTACAAAAGGCTGTTCCCGGGTCTTAAAAATAAAACCAATATCTAAATGTCATAGTTATGGCTTCTACCATTGATAAAACATTTCTCTATTCAAAACCGGGCAAATTTCGCCAGAAATTGTATAACTTAGAAATAATTCTTTTGGTTCCAGAGTATTTTATATCACGCTCTGATATGATTTTCTTCCGTAATTATCCTGGTGAGGGGACCTCGATCTATTATTCCCTTATCAGGGCTTTCTTCTCAAAGTAAAGCCGGAAGCGGTTATTTCTTAATCTTATTTTAAATATAGCATTTTCATTGTGCTGATGTATGCATGACCTCCATTTGCAGGTACGGCTCTCAGCATATAAAAATATACCCCGCTTGAGACCTGGCCCGCCTGCCGCTGCATATCAAACTTAAGATAATATGTCCCTGCACTTTGCCTTCCATTAAACAACGTTGCAATTTCGCTGCCAAGTATATCGTAAACTTTCAGGCTAACATCACTGATTTTCGGCAGACTATATTGTATGGTTGTCATCGGATTAAAGGGATTTGGATAATTCTGCATGAGTGCAAATTCCTGAGGTATATATTTTATTCCATCTGATGCAGTTCCTGTTATTGAGTGCAGATTGAATCTTATTGCGTCTGCCCTGATAACCTGACCTCCGGGATTTGTTGTGCCTCCGGCATCAATTATATCAACCTTCACATCATCTCCCTTTTGCAGGCAGAGTGTTGACAGTTTTATCCATGTGCCGCTGCCCGCATTCTGATCAACATAAAAGGAGTCTTTTGTTGCTGAACCGGCACTTATTACGTAAAGCGCATGGTTTGTGGAGTTTACATTTCCGGGAATGAAATGCAGAAAATCATATGTCCCTTCCTTCTCAATCATTTTTGTATAAGTTGCCCTTGCTCCCGGCTTCTGGTTAAGTAGTGCATACCGGCTTGAGCCTCCAAATCCACTTGAATTACTATAGGCCCATTTCCCGGTCTCTTTATAGCAAAACGGCTCCTCATTATCCATTAATAAATAATAATTAACCCCTGTACCTTTTAGTGTCATCTTTAAAACAGGATGCACCGGATCATTACTGGTAATATATAAAGTATCTGCAAAGGGACCTGGTTTTGTGGGCTTTACCTTAATAGGAAGACTGATAGGCTTCATTCCTTCAAAGGTCAGGGGAAGATCTGCAGAAACATATGCATTGCTGCCATCAACACTGATCTTCAGGATCTGAATAGGATCGGTGCCCCTGTTCTCAAAACTTAAATTTATGTCAGTAGCCTTTTCCACAATAACATCGCCCACATCAGTCATGTCAGAACGCATAAACAGCTCTTTATCCTTAACAAGTGGTGATATTTTAAGGGCATCGAATGCCAGCGTTTTGCCTGCCTGCAGCTTTCCACCTGTAGAAAGTTTTATATCTACGGGAACAATATCCGCAGAATTGATAGTTGCCAGATAAATCCAGCTGCGCTGATTTAGGGGGCCTTTGAGAACCTTTGTTGCTAGATTTTTCCCTGCCTGGTCAATTACTGCAAGTATGCTGTCGGCAGGTTTATCTGTCATGGCAAACTGAACGAATATGTTATATTTCCCTGACTGCGGTAATAACCCTTTGACACTTATTGCTGTTTCTGCAGAAGTATCTACGGTTGACTTCAGGTATGAAATGTCAAAACAGGAATGATCAACAACTCTATTCCAGTTGCCGGAGTTTAGTGTAATTAAAGAAGCCGATTCGTTATCAGCAAAAATATCATCAGGCAGGTAGTTTATCAGTTTTTTTGTCAAATTGCCCGCAATGTCGGTAACAGCGGCCCCTGCTTTTGCAAGAATCTTCTTGCTGAAAAACTCAGTTTTCCAGGTATTTGTGCCTGATTTCTGACAATTGAGTATAGTGTATTTTTCGTAAATATCTTTAACGGCAAAGAATGGCTGTGCCTGAAAGATCTCTTCATCTGTTGTTATATTATATGCAATTTTACCGTTCTCTTCAATTTCTTCTATCTGCAGAGCAGGGGCAGTGGTATCATTTTTCTTAAGCCATCTTTGAAAAGCTTCAACAGCAGTACAATAGCGGAACTTGACAGATGGAAATTTTCCTGCAGATACATGCACAAGTGAATCCACTCTCTTCAGGTTTTGCAGGAAATCTTCTTCGGGCAAGTGACCCCAGAGGCAGGGGAGCTGGTCAGTTCCGCGGTTTGCGCGGGCAAAGATAGTGTCCATTTCCTTCTGCGTGACAGCGCCGATATGCTTTGAACGCGTATTCCATCCACTTGAATTTCCCGGTATCTGATAATTATCCGGTGAAGGATGATAAGGCTCCCAGGCAGATGGTGCCTTCGACCAGTCTATAACGTTACCCCGCCACAGGCTGGAATCTACCAGCGTTTTTACCGGCCAGTCATTATGAAGGCTGTAGGGCAGGAGTTTATTAAGATAATTCTGCCAATCATTATCCATAAAATGCCAGCCGCTGCGGAATGAGACGGGGAACATATTTTCATCGAGGAGGTTCTGAGCCAGGGTAAAATTAAAATCCTTCAGGCTCTCGATAAATTTATATGGCTGATTCCAATAGTATACGCCGTTATAGTTCGTCCAGACGTATGGATGGTAATGCAGAGTAAGTTCATCGCCAAACTGCGCAATTTTATCTCCATGGTATTTTTTCATTAAATACAGAGCCATTGAGTTTGGATTTGGAGTATTTGCATTTTTTGTAAAATAAAACAAATTTCCTGACATCATCCACCATGTCAGTCTCAGGCTATTGCCATATGAATCTGTAATAGAATTCCTAAAACTTTCCTGCATAACCTTATACGCGTTACGGGCCGGATCAGTATAGAGATCCCCCTTTATATAGCAGTTATAATCCTCGGGATCGAGCCCGTCCCACATGCCCGTATCACTTCCCAGAACCAGATAAACATTGCCCTGTGCTTTCAGAGCAGAACATATAACCAGAATAAAGAGTACCAGCAGTTTTGTTTTCATTATTCCGCCTTCAATTCAGCTATACCGGATGTGAATAATTGTTGCAATTTTAAACTGAAAAATATAAAAATTATCAATAATATTGCATAATTCGGCCTTTGGGTAAAAAGATTATTTCTTTCCGTACCCGCCATCTGAAAATACATCATCCATATCCTTCACCGAACCATCATCTTCCCAGGAAAATATCCAAAGATTACTTGTCCTCTTTCTCAACCTGAATAATCTGATTGTCCTGGTCGAAATCTCTTCCTTGCGAATATAGCTTGAAAGAAAATATGTTCCCGAGGAGAAATTACCCGTTTTAGATATCATTTTCTCCCCGGAATAACTATTTAATATGCCCCGCGTATTATTACAGTCCTGAATTTCCGCTCATATCCCTCCCGTCATCCACTTTCCTGTCATTCCTTTCTTTAAAATTATTGAACATATAAGTAACGGAAATGGAAACAGCCCGGCTATTAGGGGTTTTGGAATAACTACGGATATAATAATTGCTTCCGAAATTTTCATTTCCGACCCTTACTGTGTTGAACAGATCATTTATTGCAAGGCCCACTTTCAATTTTTGATCGAGAAAACTTTTACTGAAAGAAATTGCCATATATCTAAAATCCTGGCTTCTAACCCTTTCATTTTCACTTCCGGGTCTGTAATAAAAAGATAACATTGCATTTACATCATACCATAGCTTTAATGACAACTGTCCTCTCAGATTCCATGTTTTTTCAATATAAGTCAGGTTTTCATTAATAAATTCGCCAAACTGCCTGTAATACCTGTAGCTGAACTGAAGATTACACATTGTTATGAAATCTGGCAAAGTAATGAATGCCGAG
>JBLMZM010000063.1:0-56179 GCA_050258815.1 Ignavibacteriales bacterium | reverse complement strand
GATTGGCAGTTTTTTTGATAGCCAGCGTGTTTTTAGCCTTCCCTTGCTTCAGGATACTGATATTTAACCATAAATACCGGTTATCCCGGGAGCGGATTAACAATAAAATTCCTTAAAATATTTGAAGCAATTTAATGTTTGAATTTGCTTATATTTTGAAAATATCAAATTATTATTACAACGATTATCATAACTGGAGGATCTATGGCGATTGACGATGTAAAAGCAAATCAATATGAATTTAAAGCAGAAGTAAAACAGCTTCTGAATATTCTTGTCCATTCTCTGTATACAAACCGTGAAATATTCCTGCGCGAGTTGATATCAAATGCGTCAGACGCTCTTGATAAGCTTCGTTTTGAATCAACCAGCGGGACAGACATATTAGATAATGATCTTTCACTAGAAATTAATATCTCTTTTGATAAGGATAAAGGAATTATTACCGTATCCGATACCGGTATTGGTATGACCAAAGACGACCTGATTACTAATATCGGCACAATTGCAAAGTCCGGTTCAGCCGAATTCCTGAAGAAAATATCTGATTCCAACAAGGATGTTTCCAACATAATCGGAAAGTTCGGAGTAGGTTTTTATTCTGTGTTCATGGTAGCTACCGAAGTTATCATCAAAACAAAATCATATCTGAAAAACGAACCGGCTATGATGTGGAAATCTGATGGTTTAGGCAGTTATGAGCTTACACCGCTGGATGAGGACGTAAAACGCGGGACCACTATCGAAATCCATCTGAGAGAGGATGCGAAGGAATTTGCAGAGAAATACAGACTGGAAAGCATAATCAAAAAACATTCTAATTTTATCTCATTCCCGATCTACATTGAGAAGGAAAGAATTAACACACTATCAGCTATATGGAGAGAACCCAAATCTTCAGTTAAGAAAGAACAGTATGATGAATTTTACAAATACCTAAGCTATGACTCTGAGGAACCGCTGGATGTTCTCCATATCTCTGTGGATGCTCCTATCCAGTTCAACAGCCTTCTTTTCATACCTCAAAAAAATAATGACTTTCTGGGGTACAACAGACATGAATATGGACTTGATCTGTATGTGAGGAGAGTGTTGATTCAGCACCAGAACAAAGAGCTTCTGCCGGAATATCTCAGCTTTGTAAAGGGAGTTGTGGATTCAGAGGATTTGCCGCTCAATATTTCCAGGGAAACATTACAGGAGAACATTGTATTCCATAAAATATCTATGAATGTAACGGGTCAGATCCTGTCCCATCTTACAAAAATTGCAAAAGACAACACTGAGAAGTATAAACAATTCTGGAAAGAACATGGCCGGATTTTCCGTTTGGGGTACAGCGACTATTCTAACAGAGAGAAGTTTGCGGAACTGCTGAGGTTTAACTCTTCAGTAAGCACTAATAATGAAGAACTGATCTCATTAAGTGAATATCTGGAAAGGATGAAGCCGGAACAAAAGGAGATTTATTATGTTTCCGGCGCAAGCAGGGATGCAATAAATGCTGATCCCCATCTGGAAATATTTAAGAATAAAGGACTCGAAGTACTGTACTTGTATGATCCGATTGATGAATTTGTCATGGATTCGCTGAGAACCTATAAGGAGTTTACGTTCCAGTCAGTCGAGCATGCTGATACCAAAGTCCTGGATAAGTTTGAAAATTTAAACAACAAAGAGACCGTACACGAGCCTCTGAATACTGATGAGGAGAAGGAATTCGATAAACTCCTGCTGTATATCAAGGAAATCCTGGGGGAGAGGGTTACCGAAGTAAGAGTATCAGCAAGGTTAAGTGAAAGTCCTTCCTGTCTGGCTAACCCGTCTGACGGCATGACAAGCCAGATGGAGAAAATTTTACATATCGTGAATAAGGATACTTCAATTCCAAAGAAAGTATTTGAAGTCAACAAGGACCATAAGCTGATAAGGAATCTGCTTAAAATATACACGGCTGATCCCAAAGACGAATACATCGGACAGGTTGTTGAACAGCTCTATGAATCTTCTCTGCTGCTTGAGGGCTACTTAAACGATCCGCACAAGCTGGTGAACCGGATAAAAGATTTGCTGGAAAAATCCAGTGAATGGCATCTGGCAGTAAAAAAATAGTGGTTTTGAACTTTCAGGGGTGAACGGGGTTTCACCCCTGGTTCTTACTTATGTGTCTGCAAGGTTTTTCAGGTTATAACCAGCCGGTGGACGGTGGACTTTCAGGCGTGAACCGCTTAGAATGTGTTTGAACAGTTCCTGCCTGCTTACAAAATCCTTCAGATAGAATACTCGCACATTATTGCGGTTTCTTATCAGCCAGTTCAGGGCGATTTTAATTTTTGAAAGGTCCTTCCGGTCAACCTCTCCGGAGACGTTTGTTGTTCCGGAAAAATAATCCTCCAATGCCGTATCAAACTGGTCCTTATCATCAAGAATGTAGTCTTTGATAAAAATTCTGCCGGCTAAAAGAAGAATAAAGTCTTTCTTACCGGTGGTCCTGACCTCAATCAGAACTTTAGTTGAATTTACGGGCTCTGAAAGGACAGATGTTTTGTGTATCTGCGACATTATCAGGTTAATAAGGTCCCTTACCTGCGAAGCTTCCTCATACTTATGTTTGGATGAATAATCCTTCATTTTTTCTATCAGACGGTTAACGGCAAACTGGTTTTTACCCGAGAGGAATTCGTAAACATTGTCAAGTTCTTTCTCGTATTCATCCTGAGCTTCAACCGAAACACAAGGCCCCACGCATCTGCCGATCTGTGTGAGGTAGCATTCCTTATGTGTATTGAATACCTTATCTGAACATTCTCTTAAACGGAAGGTCCGCTCAACGAGCTTAAGTATAGTATCTACAGAATCCTTATTTGTGTAGGGCCCGAAATAATCATCACCGTCAAAATCAAACTGGCGGGAAGTTTCTATTTTGGGGAAAGGATGGTTTTTAAGTACCTTTACAAAGAAATTACTACCGAACTTTTTCAACATAATATTATGAACCGGTTTATGATGTTTTATCAGCTCGGATTCCGCAATGAGTGCCGTCAGCTCCGAATTAGTAATCATAAAACCGAGTCTCGAGGCCTGCCGTACTATCTTTTTACCCTTGGGAGGGGCGGTATTGGCGAAATAATTTTTTACTCTGTTTTTGAGAGATTTTGCCTTTCCTACATATATGATCTCATCCCTGGCATTCTTAAAGAAATATACCCCTGGCAAGTCCGGCAGCTTAGCTACATCACTGGCCAGTTTTTTCTTTATTACAGTATATCCCTGCTTTATGATGGGGGCATTCTGAAAATCTATCAGCTCGGATATTGTACGGTAATTGTGGCTCCTTTTAAGCTCTGCTATCATTTTTATAAGTACTTTGGCAGTAGCAGTTGCATCAGCCAGAGCCCTGTGCAGATCTTTTTGCCTGATCTTCAGGTGTTTAACGACAGAATTGAGAGATTTACTGGTAAGATCAGGATACATTTTTCTGGCCAGCTTTAATGTACAAAGCTGAGGATTCCCAAATTTACCCATATCTCCGTCACTGAAAGCCTTCTTGAGAAAGGAAACGTCAAATTGAAGGTTATGACCCGATATTATGCTGTCGCCGATAAAATCCTTTACATTCTGAGCTATTTCATCAAAAAACGGGGCATCATATACGTTAGAATTTGATATTCCTGTTAAATTCGTTATGAAATACGGTATTTCCATGCCTGGATTGACAAAGGATCTGTATGTCTCAACAATTTTGAGCTTCCTGACCCGGACAATGCCGATTTCAATTATGCGGCAGTTTACAGGACTAAGCCCCGTAGTTTCAACGTCAACTATGCAGAACTCTGCATCCTCAACCGGTATTTCAATTATGCTTTTAGGTGGCATTCCGAAGAATTTTTTTTGTTTTGGGGATAAATATACAACTATCTTCCATATAAATTTGTATAAATATTTATCTCTGAAATGTACAGAGAAAAAAATCCGGGAATTCTTGAAATAAATTTAGTATTATAAATTCTATAAGAGTTAAATTACTAGACTAAATAAATTATATTTTGCATCTGTTCAGGCAATAATCAAACTGCAATATCAGTTCATGATAATATGAACTGGTTGTTAAAAGTTTACAGTATGCCTGGCAGAATTCATTAAATATCAGAGGATTATGGCTGTATTAAATATTCTTTTTATTGGTGATATAATTGGCAAGCCAGGTATGGATATGGTAAGGACATGGCTTCCCGGACTTGAAAAAAAGTATAAAGCAGATTTTATTATAGTAAATGGGGAGAATGCCTCAGACGGCAAGGGATGTACAGATAAAGAAGGTAAAGTTTTATTCGATATGGGAGTACGGGTTATTACCGGGGGAAATCATACCTGGGATAAGCACCAATCCCAGGACTATCTCAAGGTAGAGGAGCGCTATATTCGCCCACAGAATTACCCCAAGGGTACATTCGGAAGGGGATATCATATAGCAGATACGCCAAAAGGAAAAGTTGGGGTATTAAACCTGCAGGGCAGGGCTTTTATGGCGACGATTGATTGTCCTTTCAGGAGCGCCGACTGGGCGATTGAAAAGATGAAGGCTGAAACCAAAGTCATTATTGTGGATTTTCACGCAGAAGCTACTGCTGAAAAGATAGCTTTGGCCAATTATCTGGATGGAAAAATAAGCGCATTTATAGGAACGCATACGCACATACAGACCTCGGATGAAAGGATCTTCCCCAAAGGTACAGGGTTCATTACTGATGTGGGAATGACGGGTCCCTATGAATCAGTAATCGGGATGAAAACTGAGGCCGCGATCAACCGGTTTATATACCAGACTCCGCAAAAATACCAGACTGCGGAAAATGACCTGCACCTGTGCGGTGTAATGCTGAAAGTTGACTCTGAAACAGGAAAGACTATTGAGATTGAAAGGATATTACTGCCTGAGTTCATACGACAATCGATGTAACAACATTTGTGAGTACATATGGTTAAGATGTCTTTGCCACGACTTGATAGGGACACGAAATTATGCGAAATGCTGATGCCGTATTGCAGGTTTGCAGCGGGTGAAATCTGGACTGACCCCTTGGGGAGACACCGGATCGGGTGTCTGGATGCCACTGAAAACAATGATATTATTAACATAATGTCTGATGAAAGAGCTGTCTTAGCCATACATGATCCGCCTTATAATTTAGTAGCTTTTGAGGAACTGGATTCAAAAGCATTTGCAGAGTGGTGCAAAAAGTGGGTCGGAAATACTGACCGCTCATTGCAGAACAATGCTTCAATGTATGTATGGCTCGGGGCAGATCAGACAAATCATTTTCAGCCCTTTGGTGAATTTATACTAATGATGCGTGAAACCGGCTTCAGGTCCAGAAGTTTTATCAGCATGCGTAATCAAAGGGGGTACGGAACTCAGAAGAACTGGATGGCGCTTCGTCAGGAGCTGCTTTATTATATCAAAGGGAAGCCGTTTTTCAATATAAGGGCTGCATATACAGGGATTCCTAAGGTTGTGAGGGGATATTACAAAAATGTAAACGGGAAAATGACAGAAAACCTTGCCCGCAGCAAGTCAGCTTTTATCCGTGCCGGTAATATCTGGATTGATATACAGCAGGTATTCTACAGAATGGAAGAAAATGTAAGCGGCTGTTATGCTCAAAAGCCATTGAAGGCCATTCAAAGGATTATTTTGTCAGGAAGCAGCCGGGATGAACTTGTAATTGACTTTTTTTCACATGCAGGTACGACCCTCCTGGCCTCAGAAATACTGGAGAGGCGATGCTTTACTATTGATATAAATCCTGTCTATTGTGAAATTTCACTCCGGCGCCTGGAGAGATACAGAAATACGGGTAAAACGGGCTGGCAGAACTCAAATCCATTTGAAGAAGAAATCCTTCTAGATAATAAAATAAGAGGTTATCTGAAGAAGGAGTACGGACTTAATTATGAACGGGAAAGCAAAGGGGTTTTTGAGTAAGTGCGTGCAATTCCTAATTATTATTTTTATATTTGTTTTCAAAGATATTAACCATTTATACCAGGAATAGTAATGATTTTAATTGACGGGAAAAAAGTTGCTGGTGAAATCAGGGCTGAACTTAAAGCTAAAGTGAATCTCCTTAAAGAAGAGGGGAAAAGAGTTCCCGGCTTAGTGGCAATTCTTGTAGGGGATAATCCTGCTTCTCAGGTTTATGTTTCAAGCAAGAGTAAGGCATGTAATGAGATAGGAATGCTTTCAAAAATTGAAAGGTTAAATGCTGACACAACTGAAGCTGAATTGCTGGAACTTGTTGAGAAATATAACAGAGATGAAGATTTTCATGGTATTCTGGTCCAGATGCCATTGCCAAAACACATTGATGAAAATAAAATTATTGACGCAATATCGCCTGCCAAAGATGTGGATGGGTTTCATCCTGTCAGTGTCGGCAGACTGGTTATTGGGCAGGATACATTTTTCCCTTGTACACCGGCCGGCGTTCAGGAATTATTAAAAAGGTATGATATTGCTACAGATGGAAAGCACGTAGTTGTTGTTGGCCGCAGCAATATTGTAGGTAAACCTGTGGCTAATATCATGCTTCAGAAGAAGAAGCATGCAAACGCAGTGGTTACTGTATGCCACTCTGCTGCACCTGACCTGACGCAGTTTACTAAAACAGCTGACATATTGATTGCAGCGATTGGTAAACCGGGATTTATAACGGCAGACATGGTTAAAGAGGGGGTAGTTGTAATTGATGTTGGAATCAACAGGGTAACGGATGATAGTGCAAAGGGTTACAAAATTGTGGGTGACGTGGACTTTGACTCAGTTGCGCCAAAAGCATCATATATTACTCCTGTGCCGGGAGGTGTTGGTCCAATGACCATAGCTATGCTGCTTAAAAATACATATAAAGCCTGTGTCCGGGATTTTTAGTAAAGAACAAAATTTATAATAAGTAAAACTTTAGAATTATGGATTCATCAACGATTGATAAAGTGATTTCCCAGGTATTCATTGAGAAAGCACTCAGAGATTTTTATTGTGAAGGAACTACATGTGCGGGCTGGGAAAAGAATGTTGTTGACCAGCCGTCAGCTGTTAAGAATATTATAAAACATGGAGCAGAAAGAATTGCGGCAGGTATAGGGGTCGGAAATAATATTGCCGACCAGAATCTTGCGCGTATGATTGATCATACTCTGCTGAAGCCTGATGCTACGGTAGATGAGGTTAAAAAACTGTGCGGCGAGGCAAAGGAATATAAATTTGCTTCCGTATGTATCAACCCATCGTTTGTACCATTATGCCGGGACCTGTTAAAGAATACAGAGGTTAAGGTTTGTACAGTAATAGGGTTTCCTCTGGGAGCTACTACTACTGAAGTAAAGAGATTTGAAGCCGAACAGGCTTTACAGAACGGAGCTCAGGAAATTGACATGGTGCTGAACATAGGTCGCCTGAAACAGGGGGACTATGAATACGTATTTAACGATATTAATCAGGTTGTTCTGGCAGCCAAAAAATATAATGCGATCTGTAAGGTAATTTTGGAAACAGCATTACTGACAGATGAGGAAAAGATTAAGGCCTGTGTGATCTGCAAAACTGCTAAGGCAGATTTTGTTAAGACATCCACCGGTTTCAGCAAGGGCGGAGCAACTGCAGGTGATATTGCTTTGATGAGATATGTTGTTGGTACGGCCATCGGTGTTAAAGCTTCCGGCGGAATCAGGACGCTTGAAGATGCTGAAACGATGATTGAAAGCGGAGCCGACAGAATTGGAGCAAGTGCCAGCGTAAAAATTGTTACCGGCGAGAAATCAGCGAAAGATGGTTATTAATGGTACTAACATTAGTAGTTACTAAAACTGATGACGGATTTACTGCGGAAGTCCCAACTATAAAAGGATGCGAAAGCTGGGCACACGATGAAGAGACTGTTATAGATAAAATTCTGGATCTTGTTGCTTTTTATATGAAAATGGATCAGCCGTATTTCTCAATGGACAAGACCAGAAAAAACGGAAACAGAACATTTTATAAAATTGTTTTTAATAAGAAATAATTTGTGAGAGCATTTAAAACAGATCACCGCCTGAAAAAGATCATTGCTGCTGTTGAAGCACGACAGCATACGTTAAATGTTGTACTCGAAAACATTCATGATCCGCATAATGTAAGTGCTATACTCCGTACGTGTGATGCTGTCGGAATCCCCAAAGTAGCGCTTCTATATAATATCGAAAAATTTCCCAAACTTAACAGGGACAGTTCTGCGTCTGCAACAAAATGGGTTGAAAGGGATAAATATACTGATGTAAAAGAATGCTTCGGTACATTGCACGCCCAGGGTTTTAAAATTTATGCAAGCGCAATTACAGAACAATCAATCAGCCTTTATGACATCGATTTTACCCAGAAGACTGCAGTAGTACTAGGCAATGAGCACAGAGGGGTATCAAAAGAAGCGGCTGAATATGCTGATGGTGTTTTTCTGATTCCCATGCACGGCATGGTGCAGAGCCTGAATGTTTCGGTTGCCAATGCAGTGATTTTATATGAGGCTCAGCGTCAGAGATTGCTTAAAGGCATGTATAACAGAAGTGAATTAAATGAGAGCGATTTAAACCGCATAATTGATGAGTGGTGTAAAAAATAATGCTGCAGAAATTTTCAAAAATAAATACTGTTGATGGAATTCTTAATCTGCCAGGTGATAAATCTATATCTCACCGCGTCGTTATGTTTTCCTCGCTCGCTGATGGAATTTCGAGAATTGAAAACCTTTCAGATGCTGAAGACGTAAATTCCACTATTAGCTGTTTCCGGCAGTTAGGGTGTTCGATTGAAAGGAATGATAAAGAAATTATCGTCCGGGGCAAAGGATTTAAAGGATTTGCCAAACCGGATGAACTTTATGCCGGGAATTCTGGGACAACGTCCAGACTTATAAGCGGGATTCTTGCATCACAGCAGTTTGAGTCAGTTATTACGGGTGATGAATCGCTTTCCAAACGTCCCATGAAGCGCATAATGGAGCCTCTGATGAGCATGGGAGCCAGGCTTGTATCTACGGCGGACTATACACTTCCGATAAGAATACTTCCTTCAGATAATCTGCATGCGATTGATTATCTTTTGCCCGTTGCCAGTGCACAGGTAAAGAGCTGCATCCTGCTTGCAGGGCTGCATCTGGAAGAGAAGACATCAATCACTGAACTGGTTCCCACCAGGGATCATACAGAAAACCTGTTGTCATTAAAAGTTGAGAATAATAACGGAAAGAGGAAGATATTTGTCTCCAGAGCTGATTACCCGGGACCAAATGATTATTTTGTCCCTTCTGATATTTCAACAGCCGCATTTTTTATTATTCTGGCTTTACTTACAAAAAATGCAAAGCTTGTGATCAGAAACATCAGTCTGAATAAAACCAGGACAGGCATAGTGGACGTATTACGAATGATGGGTGCTGAGATAGTTGAAGACAATGTTAAAATGAAAATGGGTGAGACCTATGGGGATCTGGTCATTTCGGGCGGCAGCCTTAAAAATACTGACATTCCCGCAGAATTGATACCGAATATAATCGATGAGATCCCAATCCTGTCAGTCGCCGGTCTGTTTTCTGAAGGAGCGTTCAGGATCTCCCATGCAAAAGAATTGAGATACAAAGAAACAGATAGAATTGATGCTTTATGTAAAAATTACCGGCTCTTAGGGCTGGATGTTTCAGAGACTGAAGACGGCTTTGAAATAGGCGGGAGTATTAAAAATAAAAATGTAGTGTTTGAGAGTTATGGTGATCACCGTATTGCCATGGCTTTTGGTGTGCTTTCCTCTTTGTTGCCCTCCGGAGGCGCTGTTGAAAATTTTGAATGCGTTAATATATCCAACCCGGATTTTATCACACAACTCAACAAAGTATCACAGGGGTGAACAAATGGCAGAAGTAATCTTAAAGAATGTAACAAAGCTCTACGAGGGCAACCCCAGGCCAGCCGTAAGGGATGTAACAATTGAGGTCCACGACAAGGAATTCGTAGTTCTGGTGGGACCCTCAGGCTGCGGAAAATCCACTACGCTCAGAATGATAGCAGGCCTGGAGGAGATAACCTCGGGTGAACTTTTCATAGACGGACGCCTTGTAAATGACATCTCACCCAAGGACCGTGACATAGCCATGGTATTCCAGAACTATGCCCTGTATCCACACATGAGCGTGTATGAAAACATGGCTTTTGGACTGAAACTAAGGAAATTCCCCAAGCCTGAGATCAAAGAGAGGGTCCTTGAGGCAGCCCGCATTCTTGAGATCGAGGAGCTGTTGGAGCGTAAGCCCAAGGCCTTAAGCGGAGGGCAGCGCCAGAGAGTAGCCGTAGGGCGAGCAATTGTAAGGAAACCCAAGGTATTCCTATTCGATGAACCATTGAGCAACCTGGATGCAAAGCTGCGCGTGCAGATGCGTACCGAGATCTCGAGGCTGCATCAGAACCTTCAGGCAACGATGATCTATGTTACGCATGACCAGACCGAGGCCATGACAATGGGCGACAGGATCGTAGTCATGAAAGATGGAGACATACAGCAGATCGATACACCTCTGGGGCTCTATAACTCACCGGTAAACAGGTTTGTTGCAGGCTTCATGGGCAGTCCTCCAATGAACTTCCTTACAGGTGAGGTAAAGAAAGATGATATGGGTGTAAGTTACTTCAAAGACACAGATGGAATACTCAACCTAAAGCTCTCAAAAAGTGTGGATGAAGGACAGGTCATAATGGGAATGCGTTCAGAGGACATACAGGACAGCAACTATCAGCAGAATCCCAGTTATCAGCCCATTGATGTCACGCTTGAACTGGTAGAACCCATGGGTAACGAGATCTTCCTCTACTTCAGGATAGCTCAGAGGCAAATCGTAGCGCGAATTGCAGCCAGGGAGAAACCCAATCCAGGCACCAGCATGAGGCTTTACATAAATACCGATAAGCTCCACTTCTTTAATCCTGAGACGGAGAAGGCATTGTAGGCATTTCCATATAAATATTTTTAATGATTTTGAACCGCGTAAGCGGTTCTTTTTTTTGCTCTCTACAATTCTATCACCTGGTGTTCAAATTTATTAATTGCCAGCTCGTTGAAAATCCATTTCAGTATATCCATGCCATATTTATGTACAAAATAAATATACGAGAGCTCTCTTTCCTGAAGGTTGTTCTTAGGATAGATAACGTTGGAGGATTTATTCAGCTGGCGAATGGTAGCTTCGTGCCGCTTCTTTTGAGCTTCCCTGGATTTTTCTTTAAGTATACCCATAGCCTGAATGATCTTGTCATTTGTTTTAGCCGTAGAATCGGATAATGTCTTGTCGATTGTAAGCAGTTTCTCCTTAAGACTGTCAATAGCGCTGTTAATCTCTTTTTCACACTTCTGAAATTCAATATCGATTTCAATGTCAGAAAGTGATTTGATTACTTTTTCGAACAGAGCCTCTTTTTCGTTCAGGAAATCAGAATAATTAAGGTTATACCTGTCGATAATTTTCTGAACATTCTTCTCCACAATCGTGAGTGAAGACCTGGGATAAATTACAGGCTGGGTCACGTCAAAAAATTTATAAAGAGGGATTACCTGTGCGAAGTAGGAGATTTCTCCAGGGCCTCCGATATAGAAAGCTGTCGGGAAGATATAATCCTGGCAGACAGGTCTCAATAAAACATTCGGACTGAATCTCTCCGGTTCATTATCCAGCAATTCCAGTAATCTGGTTTTAGGGATTTTCTTCCTTTTTGATTTCAGCCTGAAATCATCATCAGCAGGTTCAATGAGATATCGTCCGTCGTCATCACTGAAAAACAGGTTAACGGGATTAACCTTGACCTGAGCGTGGTAAATCTCCTCCAGTTCAGCGCTGATTTTCACAACATCTTTGGTATGCTCACTGAATTCTTCAATTTCTTTTCTGAAAACCGGTTTCAGGATGTTCTTAATTTCTTTGTCCTGCGGATCGAAAATTATGAGTCCGTATTCGTCAAAAAGATCAAATATCAATTTCTTAAATGCCCCTTTAAAGGTTTCGCCTTCCTTATAAAATGACGTGATCTTTTCCATCAGCTGGGCCTTAAAGTCATTATCCCGGAGGATTTTATCAAGCTCAGAGTTAACAGAATTAATATTTTCCGTAAAAGCAATTTTCCCGACGCTTCCACGGTTGACCTCTTCGGGTTCATTGTCGTTATAGCACAGTTCAGCTATCTCATTATTTTCATCGATCAGGTTGACTGATCTTACCTCCTCAAAATCATGGTCGTCTCCTTCAAGCCAGAAGACGGGTGCAAAGTGAAGATCCTGGTACTTTTCTTTCATATAGGCGGACAGCTTAATTGCCGTCATAATCTTATAGAAAGTATAGAGGGGACCACCGTACAAGCCGAGCTGCTGGCCGGTAACTATCACCAGAGTTTTGGCCGATTCCAGGAGCTCGATATTCTCCAATGTTTTGGGTGAGGGGGTAAGCTGGGCATATTGCTGTTTCAGTATCCCGGGCAGAATTCCCCTGTGTTTCCTGTCCTTTTGAATCAATTCGATAAAATGTGAATGAAAGGATTCGGTATCCCTGAAATTCTTTTTATAAAAATCCTTAACATTATCGAATTCATAAAGATAGTCCAGAAACAAGTTCTGCTGTCCCGGAAGGTCACTGAAGTTGATGAACATTTATTCTCCCTTACTTTTTTGTCACTATTGAGTGAGTATAATATAAAAAAAATGCAGGCTTAATGAAATAAAAAGTATGCTGATAAAGATCTCAAAGCCACCATACGTTCCCAGGAACCACCCCGCGGTTCGGATAATCTGTTAATTATTTATCAGCCTCATGTGTATATTTAATTTATTTTCTTATTTTTATCCAGCATATTTATATAATATATTATTTTTATGAGAAAATTAAGTTTATTATTACTGATACTGATATTTCCAGGATTCTTGTGGTCGCAGAGCGATTCCGGCAGTGTAAATTTTGAATTTTTGCCATCCGGGCTTCATTTTGCTCCTTTAAAGGCAAACTATCAGGAAGCCAGGTTAGGAGTTTTATACTATCCTTCCAACGGTAATCTGAAAGTCGACATAGGTAATACAATAGACCTGCTTGGTATAGGTTTCCCAAAGATTCAGGGTCGTCTTACCATGGGTGTAGAATTCATGGCCTTTGCATATTCCACCAGCTTTAAGGGAAACAGGCTGCAGATAGACGCCGTTGACGGATTTTTCGGAGGCAACGCTGCATTTTCGAAGACAATCGGTACTGACAGAATTCTGACACGTTTCAGAATAATACACAACAGCGCTCATTTTGTTGACGGCCATTATGATCTGTCCACCCAGTCATGGATAGGGAATAAGGGTCCCATTCCGTTTACGCGAGATTTTGGTGAGTTGATTTTAGCTTATGAAAAGCAGGGGACAGCCGGGTATTTCAGAGGGTTCGGGGGAGCTGCCTATGCTACGCTAGTAAGGCCGCTGGATATAAAAAAGTATTCCTTCAGCTCCGGGTTTGAATATGCAATTCCCAATTTATTTGGGAAGGTATTCAACAAAAATGAAAATATTTTTCTGGCATATTATGTCAATCTGGCGGGTACGCCGGTATACCAGGGCAGCAATAATTTTGTATTCGGGATGAAATTCGGGAGCTGGTTACAAAAAGGTATATTACTTTATCTGAACTACTATTCAGGGACTAACATGTTCAGCGAATACTACAAGGAAAGAATAAACAGGCTTGGTTTCGGCTTCTCAGTGGATTTTCCGTAAGGCAGCGGAGTGTAAAAGCTAATTGCTATTCATGTTAACAAAAAGAGATTATGAGATACAGCAGCATTCACGTAAAGCATATACTAAGAGAGAATAAGGACAGGATAATTTCTTTAATAAAAATTCTGCTTGCCCTGGCTTTGATCGTATATCTGGTTTCGGCGGTGAAGCCGGAGGAAATATCGTCTGCATTAAAAGAGGCAAATTATTCGCTTATCATTCTGGCATTCTTCCTGAGTTTCCTGAATATTTCCCTGCAATATTACAAGTGGAAGATCATATGTCTTGAAGTAGTACAGGAACCTGATTCCAGTACAGTATTAACTTCACTGCTTTACGGATATTCTGCGGGAATTGTTACGCCGTTCCGTATTGGGGAATATGTAGGCAGGGCACTGGCGTTCCCGGAAAAAAAAGTTTTGAAAGTAACAGTTGGCACACTGATTGACAAATTTTTTGGATTTATCCCTGTTGTTTTTATAGGTGCCGTTTCAGCTCTGGTTTTCTTCCACTACTATTTTTCAAAAAGTAATGTGCTGGTGGTTTCTGCTCTTGTGCTGCTGGCAGTGATATTCTATGTGTTCATGTATTCTGCAATAAAAACGAATTTTTGGGAGTCCCTGGTAGTTAAAGGAACGTCAAAGATAAAGTTCCTGTCACAATACGCAGCCGGTCTGAAATCTTTCAAATTATTAAAGGAAGAAGTATCGTTAAAAGTAGCAATTGTAACGCTGTTAATATATTTAACGTATATTTTACAATATGGTATTCTGGTCGCGGCATTTTCAAACCAGTGGCATATAATTGATTATTGCTGGCTTGGGATGCTGGTATTCTTTGTAAAGGCGGTCATACCACCGGTGACTTTCGGAGAGCTGGGGATCAGGGAAGGGGCATCGGTATATTTTACAGCAAAGCTTGGATTAACTTCGGCGACAGGATTCAATTCGGCAATATTTCTTTTCCTGATCAATGTACTACTACCCTCAATTCCCGGTCTGCTCCTTCTTATAAAATCCAGGAAATCAAAAGAATTATAACACTCAACATTTACCCATGGCTCCAGTACCGAGCGACCAAAGTCCAGGGATAACTATGAGTCAGTCCAAACTGAAGTCGTATCGGGAAAATTAACGTCCTTTCCAAATTGCCTGGTAACTTTTTCACCGGAAAATCTGGTAGTTTTTTGTCAGCAGCGAAATACAATCGCTTTTTGGGATTGTGCAATTGCCTCAAAACAATGAGTAACTGTGCTTTTCAAGAACGATTAAACCATCGCTTTCTATTTATAAGAAACTTCAGTTTTTATCTGCATATTTTAAGTCAAAATCCAATCCGTAATAAAATTATACCATATGATCGTACAAATAGACTTGCTTTTATTTTGAAACGTATATAGAATCAGTTATGTTTCACGATTTATGAGATAAAAAAATGAAAAAAATAAAAAAGCAAAAAAATATTATGCATGATATTATTTTTAGCATTTTAATAATAATCTTTATAATATCTATGGGAAGTAAAATAAGAAATTATGACAATCTTCCACGGGAGAATCCACAGATTGGAGGTACAAATTGGGTAGTTCCTGCAAGTGCGGATAAATTAAAAAACCCCATGAAAGGAAACTCTAAGGCAACTAAAGATGGAAAAGCTTTATTCACGACTTACTGTGAGAGCTGTCATGGCAGTAAAGGAGAAGGCAACGGTGTAGCAGCAGCTTCTCTCGTCCCAAAACCTAAAAACTTAACCGTCAAACAAGTTCAGGCACAATCTGATGGGGCTATTTATTGGAAGATCACCACAGGAAAACCTCCAATGATTTCCTGGCAGTCAACACTTTCTGATAAACAGCGCTGGTCTCTTGTAAATTATATCCGTCAATTAGAAAAACAATAAACAATTGAAGGAGATAACAGATGAAACCAGTTATACAATTTGTTTTAATGCCTGTATTTATAGCAATATCTATTTTACTTTTAAATTCAGATAATGCATTTGCTATTCCAAGCTTTGCACGGCAGACTGGCCTAACGTGTAATACATGTCATTCTATCTTTCCAGAACTTACTGTGTTCGGAAGGCAATTTAAGAGGATGGGCTACACTTTAGTCGGTGTAAGTTCAATCCAGGCAATGTCCGATAGCGAAACTGTCATTATGCGTTTGCCCAATAGCCCCATTGTTTCTGGTATGATTATGTCATCTTACTCTTATACAAATAAAGAACAGCCCGGTACTCAGAATGGTAATTTTTCCTTCCCTCAGCAGCTCAGCCTATTCCTGGCCGGCTCAATAACTCCTAAGATAGGAGGATTTTTCCAGATAACTTATGACCAGCAAAGCGGTACTATTGGAATGGATAATGCAGACTTGCGTTTTGCTGATCAAACCGAACTGTTCTCTGAAAGCCTTATCTACGGCATTGATATGAACAATAACCCTACTGTACAGGATCTCTGGAACAACTTGCCAGCCTGGAGATTCCCTTTTGCTGGTTCGGCTACATCACCTGCTCCTGCAGCAGCAACATTGCTTGAAGGCGGACTCTCCCAAAAGGTACTGGGTCTAGGAGTCTATAGCCTTTGGAATGACCTGATTTATGCAGAGATCAGTATGTATAAAACTGCAATTCAAGGAGGCCATAATCCACCTGATAGTTCATCAAGCGATGTGCTGAAAGACTTTGCTCCATATTGGCGCGTGGCATTGCAGCAGCAAATTAATGATTTTTATGTTGAAATAGGTACATTCGGTATATCGGCAAATCAATATGCCGCCGGGGTAGCCGGTGTAACAAAAAAGTTTACGGATATCGGCTTTGACCTTAATATTGAAAAACCTGTGGGAGATAATAATATATTTACAGCTCACGGATCTTTCATTCATGAAACACTTACTCCTGATTCATCTGCTGTCAATCCGGCTGCAGCAAGTACTTCGAAATCACTAAATTCATTTAATGCTGTCGTTAACCTCTCTCTGCATTCACAGATTGGATTTTCACTGGGGTATTTTTCGATAACAGGGGATGACAATCCGGCATTGTATACTCCTGCAAACGTAAGCGGAAGCGCTAATGGATCTCCAAACAGCAGCGGCCTAATTTTCGAATTTGATTATCTGCCTTGGCTTAATACTAAATTAGCGATTCAATACGTTGCTTATAATAAGTTTAATGGCGGTACAGACAATTATGACGGCGCGGAAAGAAATGCATCTGATAACAATACTATGTTTTTGCTTGCCTGGGTTGCATTCTGACATATTAATAAATATTTTGATCTTTTTTCTGATATCCTAGACGTTCCGGGAGAATTTGAATAGGAAACAAATTATGATCCCAAAAAACAAATCATATTCTCAAATACAAATCATCGAAATAGTTCTATATCAAAGCCCAATGCAAAGGATGATCTGAAAGGAGAGTCTCTACCTTAACTCATTATTCTTGGATTATAAGGGGCAAATACTTTGTATTCACCATCCTTTAACTCCAACATATGTCCCTGTCACTGCTGATAATGACTGTTGTTTTGCAGAGCCTCCAAGAGCATATTTTAAGTTTGACGTCGGTATATGGAGACTCATCGGGAAACAGGCAAATATTGCTATTTATTATATCAATATTTCCAGTAAAATATCCAACTATATTTGTTTGAGGAAAATGTTCCGCTGAAAGCCGGGGTGGTATTGTCCCATTTATCAATAATGATTTTACAATCTGCAGTTATCACATCACGGATTGTCGGCTTCAACATTTCACTTTTATAAAATTCGACATAGAGAAACCGGGGCAGCACATTACTGTCTTTATTAAGAAACACCATTGTTTGTATGATGCCGCATTCATCGTGACATATCTGACGCCACACAAATTTGAGTGTATCCTGTTTTATTTCAACGCTCCAGTATAGTAAGCAGAAATAAGGTCAAAATCATATTGTACCTGCTTAAGGAATGAATAATGCGGATTTCATTAAACACCTAAGTAGAATACAATTTACATACGGGATTTCAGGGAGGTTCCTTTCCAGTCAAATGGCATTGTGAATGAACTGATCAGTGTGGCAATAATCAGCATTGGATGAATGGCTGAAAGCAACAGGAAAATGCCCGTCTCAAACTTAATCTTTAATTTTTTAAAGCCTGCTCTGATAACAATAAAATCTGATATGATTTTTATTAACGGGATTACAATTAATGATGTTGATGATATGAGTCCTGCAAAATACAGAACAGGGCATAACACAATTGCAAGATAGTATAAAAAGATCATCAGACCTGCCAGTTTGACTTTGGCAGGATAGAAAAATCCCTGGGTGCCCCATCTTAAACGCTGATGCCATACGCCGCTGACTGTTAACGGTGGAACCGATTTTACGATTGAACCGGACCCCACTGCAAATGCAGTTTTATACTTTTTAAGTTTAACCAGGTTCTGAAGCAGCAGATTGTCGTCTCCTGAAACACAGACTGATTTATCCCCATATCCACCGATTTCATCAAAAGCCTTTCTTCTGTATGCCAGGTTCGGGGCAGAACACATCAGCGGCATATTGTTTCCCATAGCTCCGGCGGAAACGACCGCCTGAGAAAGAAAATCCAGTGAGTGCAGGCGATGGTAAATTGTATAATCATCAGGCTCAAAAACCGTCAGAGCTGTTACCAGCCCCGTATCTTCCTTAAAGTAACTGAGCAGTGTCCTGACCCATTCAGCGGGATGGGTGCAATCAGCATCGGTGGTAATAATCATTTCTGAATCCGTTCCGGAGATCGCTTTAGAAAGTGCGTGCTTTTTGGGTGCAAAACCCTCCGGCAGCATTTCTATATTAACCTGTCTGAAATTCTTATACCTGCAGGCAAATTCCTGCATTTTCGCTCCCGTGGCGTCATTTGAGCGGTCATTAACCATCACTATGGTAAGCTTTTCTTTGGGATAATCCTGGTTTGCCAGTGATGTAAGCGTTGCGGAAATATTTGCTTCCTCATTCCTGGCAGGCAAAATAACCGAAACTGTTGGCAGTTCTTCGTCACTCCTGACCGGCAGCTGTTTTAATCTGGAAATACCCAAATGAACCCAGCACGTAAAAACAAAGTAGAATAAGGCTAATGATAATAATATATAAGTTATAAGCATTTGTATCGGATTAATATTTTAATGGTCAGCGCAAACATAATAATTAAAGATATAACAAAAAAATATCACTTAATAATTGTTTAATTTATTAAATTTACCATACAATAAAATGGATTTTGAACAAATCCTGATGCATGGAATTTGATAACAAGATAAGCTGCGGATTGAAGAAATATTTTATATGGATGTAATATTTTATGTGCTTTTGATAACCTTTTGTTTGTATGTGCTCATAGGTTTTACAGTAAATGCGGGGATCAGCAAAACAAGAGGCATCAGCGAAAGGGGAGACCATAATCCTTCTCCGGCGGTCTCAGTAGTTGTGGCTGTCCGGAACGAAGAGCATAATATAAGTGATCTTCTCGGCTCGCTCGTTAATCAGAACTACAGCAACTACGAAATAATAATTGTTGACGACAACTCAACCGATTCCACAAAAAAGCTGGCAGATGAGTTCATCAGTCTGCGCAAAACAGCTAACCCTGAAATCAGAATTATTCCTGCCCGTGAAAATACATATAACTGGGGACCCAAGAAGAACGCTCTTCATACTGGTATTGAAATCAGCAAAGGTGAAATTATAATGACTACCGATGCTGACTGCAGGCCGCAGGAAAAATGGATCTCTGAGATGGTCTCATTTTACTCTGATGGTGTAGGCGTCGTGGCCGGATATACACCCTTAAAATCTCCCGGTGCCGGTCTTTCCGGCAGGCTAAAGGGGCTGGAAAGCCTTGCCATGGCAATTATTGCGATGTCTTTTATCGGATTAAAAAAGCCATATATTGCCGGCGGAGGAAACCTCTCATACAAAAAGGAATTATACTATAAGCTCGATGGATTCGGCAGCAATGCCTCAATTGCTTCGGGTGATGACGATCTTTTTGTACAGAGAGCTTCTAAAATATCCAAAGTCAGGTATGCAGTTTCTGAAGGTTCAATTGTCCCGTCATTTTTAAGAGACGATAAGTATATCAGAAGAAAAAGAAGGCATATTTCTGTCACAAAATACTACTCGTACGATTTTATTGCTGCCGGAGCTGCGGTGTTTATATTTATGGCAGCCCTGGCTGCTGCCCTGGTAGCGGGAAGTCTTCTGCCCGATGCTAAATTATTATATGGTTCTATTGCCGTTTTTGTACTTAAAGTCGCGCTTGACCTCTATTTACTTTACAAGGGCTCGCGTGTTCTGCATGGCAGCTTTAATATTTTTGAAGTTATCTTTACGGAATTATTGGTTTTCCCATATACATTGATACTTCAGCCAATCTCCCTTTTCGGGAAAATAAGATGGAAAGACAGAGATTTATGCGTGTCTATGATCCCCCAGCAATAATTAAAAAAGTACTTCCTGCTTATAAGTGGAATACCTTCAACGGCCAGATGCTGCTGACTTTTGATGATGGCCCCAATCCCGGGACTACACAGTTGATCCTTAAGGAGCTAAATGACATGAAGGTTAAAGCACTTTTCTTCTGTGTTGGGAATAATATAAACAGGTATGGCTCACTGTTTCCCGAGATCTTAAGTGAAGGCCATATTGCCGGGAACCATACTTACAATCACAGGAAATTATCCTTTTTGGAAGAGGCGTCTGTTTCAGATGAACTTGAACGTACAAATCTGGCTGCCATGGATAAGTTTGGCTACAGGCTGAGGTACTTCAGACCCCCATTCGGCAAATTCGATCTTAAGACTGCTGGAATAGCGAAGAGAAAAGGCCTGACACCTGTACTCTGGTCCCTTCTAACCTATGATTTCAGGAATGACTTCCAAATCGTAAAACAGAGCATTGACAAGAGCCTTAGAAAAAACTCCATTATAGTTTTTCACGACAGTAATAAAAGTGCCTCAATACTCATAGATTCATTAAAATATCTCAGGGATTATTCAGCAGCACAAGGGCTCCGATTCGGTGTGCCGGATGAATGCCTGAGCAAATGATTATTTGCCCCCCGGTGACTTTTTATTATCAAAATAGAGTAATAATTGTTAGATTTACAGTTACTTTTTTATGAAAAATCTAATTAACTGAATACAAATTACAGATGAAAAATAAGTTGAAAATTCCCGGCTGCCAGGTGTCCCATGTTTGAAATTATATTTTTAATTGCAGCCGGCTTATATTTTTTACAGTCCTTTATTTTTGTTGCGGGTGCGGCTAAAAGATTTAAGAAAATACGTGAAGCGGATTTACCCACTGCAAGTGTTATAGTTGCTGCCAGAAATGAAGAACAGAATATCTTAAGATGCCTGGAATCACTGGACAAATTGTGCTACCCTGATGGGAAACTGGAAATAATAATTGTGGATGATAATTCCACAGATTCCACCAGACAGATAGTAGATGATTTCATTAAGGATAAACAAAAATTCATATGCATTACAACGTCCTCTAAAATTAAACACCTTAAGGGGAAGACTAACGCCCTGGCAAATGCTTTGGAAATAGCCTCGGGTGAAATAATACTGACTACTGATGCAGACTGTACTGTACCTTCTACATGGGCTAAAGCAATTGCTTCATATTATGATAAAGATGTTGCTATGGTTTGCGGATATACCACTCAGGAGGCAGATGACCAGTTCAGCGGAATGCAGACGCTTGATTTCATATATCTCCTTACTGTTGCAGCAGGGACGATGAATTTTAATATGCCCCTGAGCTGCATTGGCAACAATATGTCCTACAGGAAATCGGTTTATAAAGAAGTCGGCGGCTATGAGTCCATTCCTTTCAGCGTAACAGAAGATTTTAATCTTCTGAAGGCCTTTTTTAATCTGAGGAAATATAAAATCATTTATCCGCTGGAGCCTGATGCCCTGATTGTTTCGAAACCCTGTGAAAATATGAAGTCGCTTTACTGGCAAAAGAAGAGATGGGGAGTTGGAGGACTTGACAGTGCTTTCCGTGGCTTTGCGGTGATGTCCAGCGGTTTCATTGCGAACCTGGCAATATTATTGACTCCATTTTTCTTTTCTCTTAATTCGTTATATTTGGTTATATTCAAGGTTAGTACAGATTTTTTCGTGCTTTACCCAATTTTTAAAAAGTTTAATCTGACTAAAAAGTTAAAATATTTCCTGAGTTTTGAAATATATTTCATCATATATGTAATTCTATTACCCGTATTGGTTTTATTTAGCAGAAAAGTCATTTGGAAAGGCAGAAGATACTAGTGTTGCTACTTTGTAATTATTACGTCACATATAGATGCAATGCATTCTGTGAGTTTTGTCATTTCGCCGATCACGGAAAGTTCAAAACGTATCCGGACACAGTCCTGGATGATTTTAAATCGAATGTTACGCAGCTTGCTCAGCTGGGGGTTAAATTCATAGACCTGACTGGCGGTGAGCCGCTGCTAAACAAAAATATTGCTGAAATGGCAAAGTTTACTCATGATCTGAAAATGCAGACCAGCATTACTTCAAATGCTTTGCTTTATCCAAAATTTGCAGACAGGCTGGCCGGGAATGTTAATCTGCTCCATTTTTCACTGGACTCTCCCGATGAGGAGGAGCATAACCGCATAAGAAAGGTTAACTGTTATAAAAGTGTCTTCAATAGTATTGATATAGCAAAATCACTGGGAGAATTCCCCGATATTCTTTTTACAGTTACAAACGAAACATATAAAAAACTGCCTGCAATATATGAAATTGCACAAAAACATGATCTTGTGCTCATTGTAAATCCGGTATTCTCATACTTCGGCAATCCCGGTTTAAGTGATGAGGCAATGGATTATATTGAAGATTTTACCAGCGGTAAGAACGATATTTATCTTAATAGGGCATTTCTTAAGCTCAGGCGGAATGGTGGGAATGATATTAAACATCCAAGCTGTAAAGCTGTTTCGCGTGTAATTGTAATTTCACCAAAAAATGAAATTATTCTGCCTTGCTATCACTTTGCGAGCAGGACGGTTCCGATCGACAGGCCAATTGCTGAATTAAGAAAATCCGAAGAATTGAAATATTTCATGGAAATGGAAGGGAAATTTGAATTTTGCCAGGGATGTACTGTGAACTGCTATTTCGAACCTTCATTTGCGTTCCCGACAAACTTATATGCTTTTTCAAGCCTGAGCTCAAAGTTCAGGTATAGTTTTAATAAACTGGTTAAACAAAAAATTAAAAAGAAATTCAAAATCTAAACACATTGTATTACCATATGCGCATAATAAAGATATTTATCGTCCTCGCTGCTTTACAGAACGTTTTTTTCGGACAGACTGAAACCAGATTATTTCCAGATAAACTTAATATTCAGCCGTTTACGGCAAATATACTGGAACCAAGAGTTGGTGTTTCTTTCCAGCTGAATAATAACGAATTAAGACTGGATATAGGGAACTCTTTGGATATTGTCAGGTTCAACATAGATCAGAACACACATCTTTCAATTGGAGCGGATTTCTTTACTTTTACCCTGCTCAGAGGGGAGCACGATTTCCATTTTCCGGTGGATGCGGTGGATTACCTTTTTGGGATAAATGCCGGATTTAAAAAGAAAATTGATGAAACTGAAATCGGGGCCAGGTTCAGACTTAGCCATATCAGCTCCCATTTTGTTGACGGGCATTTTGATTTTAAAAATGAGATATGGCGGAACGGGCTGAATCCCAGAGTTTATAGCAGGGAATTTTTGGAATTTATTCCTTTTTACAAAATAGATAACTTCAGAGTATACGGAGGCGCGGCCTATATCTTTCATGTAGATCCCAAGTATATCGGGAAAATGAATTACCAGGCCGGATTTGACTGGTTTTTTGAGAATGTTTTGTTTGAGTACGCGCATCCTTTTATTGCATATGATCTGAAACTAATAGATATTAATGGCTTTACGGCAAATAATACAATTAATGCCGGACTCAAAATCGGTCATTCCGCAGGTAAGGGAATAAGCATTTATTATACTTTCTATTCCGGAAAGAGTGTTCATGGTGAGTACTTTGATTTTAATAAAAACTATAGTGCAATAGGATTTAACCTGGATTTGTAAATATGTCAGAAAGCTTCAGAGATCCATATTTTTCTATAAATGTGGAACGGGAAGAAAAGAAAGAAAAGAACAGGATAGGTATTCATATCCTGCTTTTTGTTGTTACGTTTATTACCACAACAATAGCGGGTATGGAATGGATTACAGGCAATATGGGGCCTTATCAGATCAGCAGCCTGATGGTTGGTTTACCTTATTCAATATCAATGCTGTTCATTTTAGGGACGCATGAATTCGGACATTATTTTGCCGCCAGATACCATGGCGTCAAGGCTACATTACCGTATTTTATCCCGCTGCCGTCATTCTCCGGAGCATTTTTGAATTTCGGGACTATGGGCGCTGTGATCAGGACAAAATCTGTGGTCTATGACAATAAAACTATGTTTGATATTGGTGTGGCCGGACCTATTGCGGGTTTTATTGCAAGTATGATAGTTCTTATATATGGCTTTACGCATCTTCCGGGTGTGGGATACATACTTGCTATTCATCCCGATTATTTTACTCCCTCTGCAACAACCGGCGGGGAGGCGCTGCAGTTTGGAGATACGTTATTGTTTTCTCTTATGCGGAATCTTTTAACCAGTAAGGCGCAGTTTGTTCCGCCAATGACGGAAATTTACCATTATCCATATTTATGTGTCGGGTGGTTCGGTCTTTTTGTTACTTCGATGAACATGATTCCTGTGGGACAACTGGACGGCGGACATATAGTATACAGTATGTTCGGCAGCCTGAAACACAAGATTGTTGCCCAGATCTCAATGGGAATTCTGGGGCTGCTGGGACTCATTGGAATTGGTGAAGCATTACTGAACTGGAATCTGGGTATCGGATGGATTGGCTGGTTATTCTGGGGACTTGTCCTGTTCTTTTTTATTAAAGTAAAGCATCCTCCGGTAGTTAGTTTCAATGAGCTGGACAGAAAGAGAATGATACTGGGATATATAAGTCTGGCTATTTTAATAGTTTGTTTTTCCCCGGCACCTTTCACAATCGTATAACGCGGTTGATAATTGATCTTGTAATAACTTAAAATAAAAATTATCATAAAACACATGAAAAAACTAATCTTTTTATGCATTGTTCTAATTTACGGTTGTGATAAGATCCCATCCGGTGTTGTTGATGTCACCGACACTAATTATCAGATTGTAAATCTGAATGCCCCGTCATCATTTACATATGCTGCCGGAGATTCTTCAATTATTACCTCGCTTAAATTCAATTCTCCGGCAAATCTGAAAGAGGTTTGGGCGGAATTGTACGGACCCGATAATATAAAAATCAATAATTCACCCATTGACCTGCTGGATGACGGGATTGCTGCACATGGCGATTCCACAAAGAACGACAGGGTCTTTTCCGGAAAGATTGGCCTGAGCCGCACCTATCCCAATGGAAGATACAGACTTGAGTATTATGTGACTGATATATCGGGGCAAACGAAAAAGGTGGCCGAACATAATTTTAATTATGACAACAAACAACAGAACTATCCTCCTGTATTATCGGATCTGGTAATGCCCGATACTATTGCCGCAGGCGTAAGTTTTATATTCACTGTAAAAGCAAATGACGCTAACGGATTAAAGGATATAAAAGAAGTTACCTTTAAATTCTACAGAAGCGATAATTCAGTAAGCGAAGTTTTCAACATGTGGGATGATGGGAACCTTGCTGTTCATGGTGATGCCGTTGCCGGGGATGGAATTTATTCTTTCAGGAATAGTTTTTTGCAGGAAATTGCAGGACAAACAAGGATATTCGTATTCCAGGCTATTGACCGGAGCGATTCTATAAGCAACACAATTACTCATAATATATACGTTAAATGAAAACCAGAATATTTTTAATAGCAGCTCTGCTTCTTTCAATAAGTTATAAGGGATATTCTCAGAGTACTCCTGAATCGTATAAATTTGAAGTCAGAAGATTATCTAAGACATCAAGTATTACTCCTGTCAGCAATAGCATCAGCGACATAATCACTGTCGGTGATACGGTGTGGCTGGGTACAAGCAGGGGGCTGAGCCGGTCGACTGACAGAGGGCAGACCTGGACAAACTATTACGGGACGGAGGCTTTTGGAAATGAAAGCATCTCTGCAATAGCTTATTCCAACGGGGTTATCTGGGCTGCAACAGCACATGGTGTCGAAAAGGACGGACAGTCACTTGATGAAGGCGGCGGACTGAGATACTCAACTGACAATGGTAACAGCTGGACCACCATACCACAGCCCGTGGATAAAGAAACCGATACGGTTGAAGTATACGGTATAAACAAGATCCGTGCGCTGCCTGTAACTGTAGCCATAAACAACCTGAGCTACGATATTGCACTTACTCCCGGCACCATATGGATAAGTTCATTTGCCGGAGGCCTGAGAAGAAGCACAGATATGGGGAAGACCTGGCACAGGGTCGTGCTTCCTCCGGATAAACTGAACAGCATTAAACCCACTGATACACTGAACTTTTCATTGCAGCCTGTCAGCGGAAATTTCGGTTCGGAAAGCAATCTGAACCATCGTGTGTTTTCGGTTATTGCTGCTGACAGTAATACGTTATACGTTGGGACTGCCGGCGGCGTAAACAAGTCTTCTGATGGCGGCGTAAGCTGGCAGAAGTTTACACACCAGAACCAGACACACCCGGTCAGCGGAAACTTCGTTGTTGCTTTAGGTTACAATGCACCCACGCATTCAGTTTGGGCTGCTACCTGGAAAGCTGAAGAGGCCAGTGAGTTCTATGGAGTCAGTTATTCAACAGATGCAGGAGCTACGTGGCAGACTACTTTGAATGACGAGAAAGTACACAACTTCGGATTTAAGAATGATGAAATAATAGCGCTTTCAGATGACAACGCTTTCAGGTCCTCAAATACCGGCTCAACCTGGCTTACTCCTAACACAATTATAGATAAAGACACTAAAATTACACTGCCGCATAGTACTTTTTATGCCGCCTCTGCCCAGGGCAATGACATTTGGATCGGGACAGAAAATGGAATGGCAAAATTTACGCAGACAGGGAATATGTGGACAGGGGACTGGAAGGTATATATTGCAACTCAGCCCCTTACTTCAACCAGTGATACTTATGCTTATCCCAACCCTTTTTCACCAGATGTTGAGCGCCTGAGTATTAAGTACAGTACTGGAGGACAAAGAACACCGGTCACTATAAGGATATTTGATTATGGCATGAACCTTGTCAAAACAGTGATCCAGAATGTTGAAAGGGGTGTGACAACCCATGCTGTCGAAGGTGAAAGCAATCTCAATAACGGTGTTATCGATTACTGGGACGGCAGAGACGAATCGGGTAAGATCGTTCCGAACGGAGTCTATTTCTATAGAATTGATATAGGATCGGGTGAGCCTGTATTTGGAAAAATAATTGTACTCTTGTAATAATGTCAGCAGTATTTATAAATTTTTTGACGAAAATTTCAAAATCATCCTGAGGTATTTTTGAAAAAATCAGTAATAATTATAGTTTTATTTTCTGTGACCTCACTTTTTGCCCAGGCAGGCGTCAGTGACATCAGCAGCATGTCGGGAGCTTTCAGCAGAATGGGCTTTGGAGCAAGAGGTATGGGTATGGGCAACGCCCTTTCCTCGGTCACTGAAGGAAATCTTGTATCCTATTACAACCCTGCACTTTCAACTTTTCAGATGGATAATTCTTTTTCTGCGTCATATTCTTTTATGTCCTTAGACAGGACACTGAATTTTTTAAATTTTACTAAAAGATTTGAACTGAAATCCAAAGGCTCTGAAACCGATAAACGCAAGACACGGACACCCGGTTTGAGTATCGGATTAATAAACGCCGGGGTCTCGAATATTGACGGAAGAGACAACCAGGGTATTAAGACAGGCGACCTGTCGACCTCTGAAAATCAATTCTTCTTAAGTTTCTCGAATAAGTTTTCGGATAAACTTGCAATAGGTCTGGCCGTAAAATTCTATTATTACAAGCTTTATGAGAAAGTTACTTCAAATGGAATTGGATTTGATCTTGGCGCTTTATACCTTCTAAACCCTAATATCAATATTTCGCTGGTCTTAACTGATCTGAACAGCAAATACAAGTGGGATACGGCTCCGGTACGCGATCAGAGCGGAAAGATAACGGAAAACAAGTTTCCTGTAAGTAAAAAGATTGGTGTTAGCTACAGACTTCCGGAGCAGGGATTGATTGCAGCTGTGGAGTTTGAAAACTACACTGCTGATGCAAATATAATACGTGCTGGTGCAGAGTATAATATTTATGATAAGCTTTTTCTGAGGGCTGGTATAGACAAGTTTAATATCAGCAACAAAGATTTCCCTGCAAGACCAAGTGCCGGGTTTTCTTTCTCAAAAAAGCTGACAAGCTTTATGGTTGGAATAGATTATGCTTACGTTTTTGAGCCGTATTCTCCATCCGGTCAGCACATACTTGGTGTGAATATTAATTTCTAGAGGGCTCCGGGAGTATCCCGGAAGCGGATTAGTGTACACTGGCACTGTAATTAACTAATTATTAGTTTTGCTTATTGCTCGAACAAACGGTAATTTTGTAAAGAAATTTTTGGGATAAAATGAAAAAACTGATCTTTTTAATACTAGTAACTGCCTCAATAGTTTCTGCCCAGACAGCCGGTAAAAGCGGTTTGTCATTTCTGAAGATGGGCTTTGGTGCACGAAATGTGGCTATGGGAGATTTAGGTGTAGTTAATTCGGGTGATGTTACTGCCTTAAACTATAATCCGGCCATTTTTGCCGATTATTCCTCACCTGAAATATTATTTACCCATAATCAATGGATACAGGATACGCGCAGTGAGTATCTGGGAGTGAGCTTTAAGTTATTCGGCCTTCCTATGGCTGCTGGTATAAATACTACTACAATTTCTGACATTGAAGTAAGAACCCTTCCTGGTGAAGCTGAGGGCAAATTCAGCGCTAATTATTTCTCAGGCAGTCTTTCAACCGGCTTTAATGTTGTTGATTTCCTTTCGGTCGGATTTACAGCAAAGTTTCTCTATGAAGGGTTGCTTTCAGATGAATCAAACGGTCTGGGATTTGATATAGGCGCTCTCTACAGAAGTCCCATTGAAGGCGTCAACATTGGTGCTGCAATCAGGAATCTGGGTAGCATGAATGAATTGAGAAACGATCCTACTAAACTGCCGACAGATCTAAGGATCGGTGCTTCATACGAAAATATTCTGAATAGTATAAACTCAAAAGTTACGTTTGGCGCAGAGGTTCAAAAGTACCTTGTTGCTGATGACCTCCATATAAATCTGGGCGGAGAATTTTTTTACGATGATATGATTGCTTTAAGGGCGGGATACCAGACAGGTTTTGAATCAAAAGGTATTACTGCAGGAATGGGATTGAAATGGTACAACCTGAGCTTCGACTATGCATTTACTCCATTTTTACTTGATTTAGGTACATCTCATACTATTTCTATAAAATTTAAATTCTAACACAATTATGATTGAATATTTTCCCTTAAAATCATCAAATATTTCCCATCATGAATGGGATGAATTTGTCGAAAATTCTGATAATGGGACCATGTTTCATACCAGAAAGTTCTTATCTTATCATCCGGCTGACAGATTTCAGGATGCCTCTCTGGTAATTACCAGAAAGAACAATCTATTTTCAGTTTTTCCCGCAGCCATTATGGAAAGGGACGGCAAGAAGATACTGACATCGCATTCCGGAGCTTCATATGGCGGCTTTGCATACAGGTCGGACCTGAACTTCCAGGATGCGCATGAACTGGTTGACATCCTGCTTGCATACGCTAAAGAGCTTCATTGTGACAGGATCCAGCTGACTCCGCCTCCGATAATTTATCAGTCGAAGCTGAGTAATTATATTGATTTTGCGCTGGTCCGAAACGGGTTTTCATACCTCAAGCGTGAAGTATCAAGCGTGGTACAGCTTGACGTAGAAAAAGATAAACTTATCTATACATACAGGCCGGAAGCCAGGACAGCCCTTAAAAAAGCTCAGAAGCAGGGGGTTGAAATTGTTGAATGCGAAAGATTTGAAGAGTATTATGAAATACTTAAAAAGAATCTGAAGATGAGGCATGGTGTTACTCCAACGCATACTCTGGATGAATTATTGAAATTGAAATATATGTTCCCGTCAAAGGTAAGGCTATGGGGAGCTTTTGTTGGTGATAAGTTAATTGCCGGTGTTTGTAATTTCAGTGCAAATCCAAAAGTGGTTCTTGCATTCTATATCAGTCACGACGAGGAATATCAGGAATACAGAGCAGTCAATTTACTTTTCTATGAGATAATGAAGAGATATCAGGAGGAAGGGTACAAATACCTGGATTTTGGCATCTTTACCGTTAATATGGAACCCAATTGGGGACTCGGCCGTTTCAAGGAAAATTTCGGATCGAGGGGTATTTTCAGGGATTATTTTTATAAAGATCTTAAATGAGCAGGCATAAGAGTCTGGCTGAATTTATAGAAAATGCTTAAAATCCTCCATATTGCTCCGATGAACTATGCGGGTGTTCCTTACAGTTTCCATGACATGCACCTGAAATGCGGAGACTATTCGAGGATCATTACTTTTCATAAAAACGAACGCGATTTTCCGGAAGACATATGCCTGAACTGGCCTTTGCCGCGTTTTAGGATGGCATCCGTTTGGCGCAGAAGGAAAGTAACAGAAAGAGAAAAAAGTAATATTTCAGCTGCACCGGAGTTTAAGGCTAAGAATGCGGCAGAGGAGTTGTACTTCAGGGTTTCTGATCTTCTGAAGGCTAATGCCGTAAAGAGGATCATTGATGAATACCACTTGAATGAATTTGAAATTATTCATTATGATGCGGGATTGGATTTCTTCCGGAATGCTGCGCAGGCCAAAGAGTGGAAGAAAGCGGGGAAGAAGATAGTCTGCTGTTATTATGGAAGCGACCTGCGTACAAGGGGAATTATAAGGGAACTGGATAGTATATCTGACCTTAACATTACTTCGGAATATGACCATCTTGCCTTGAAAAGTGATTTGCAATACATATTCTATCCTTACGATCCTGCGGAACTTCCGGTAAAGCAAAACAAGGACAATGATTCTGTAACCATCGTTCATTCTCCCACCAACAGGAAATACAAGGGAACTGACCTTATTATTTCTGTGATTGAAAGAATCAGGAAAGAAAAAAATATCAATTTTATTCTGCTTGAAAATATGCCCAGGAATAAGGTTCTTGAAGTCAAGAGCAGGGCCGATATATGTATTGACCAGGTAGGCGGAACAATGGGAGGAACAGGATATGGAAAAGCCGGTATTGAGACGATCGGGATGGGAATTCCTACAGTAACCAATATGACAAAAGAATACGAAGCATGGCTTCCTGAAAATCCTTTTGTTGTTGCAAATAATGAAAGTGAGCTTTACGACAGGCTGAATATGCTGATTGATTCCGAAGCATTGCGGAATGAATTGGGCGAAAAGGGTAAAGTATGGCTCAGAAAATATCATAGTTATGAAAGCGTCAACAGAAGACTGCACGAATTATATAAAGAACACAATTTAATTTAAATACATAATGAGCTTATTCAAATCTACGGCCTGGTATACAGTTGGTAATCTTCTTGCAAGATCGCTTGTATTTATTTTGCTCCCTTTTTATTCAAATCTGATATCCACGGATGATTTTGGAAGATACTCGCTAATAATGTCGGCATATGCCGTTTTTGTGGCGATATATCAGGGAGGGTTATTTTCCAGCTTTTCAAAATATTATTTTGATTCTAATGATGAAGAGTACAAAAAAAGAACCTTTTCAAGTGTATTAAACCTGATATTTACAGTTAGTCTTGCTTTCAGTATTGCGGGTACAATTTACAGGGTCAAGGTATCGGAAATACTGCTGCACTCCGGGGAATACGCCGGGTTGATCCTGCTGTTAATCTGGACACTTTTTATTGATGCCAACTTTATGACCGTGATCCATCTGTTAAAAACAAAAGAACAGTCTAAATCGGTCATATACTATACTTCCATTTCTGCTGTAACTAACCTGATACTTAATATATTTTTCGTTTTCTATCTGAAAAAGGGGATAGAAGGGATTTTGCTCGCACAGTTTTTTACAAGCGTGATAGACGGGGTGATAATGTCCCCCATAATAAAAGCAAACTACAGGTTTGGAATCGACAGGGCTCTTGTAAAAAAGATCCTGAAATTCTCTTATCCGTTATTGATTGCCGGAATACTATCAACGTTTGTAGACGTTGCTGACAGGTTCATTCTTGACAGATTTCTGGATAAGAGCGCAGTAGGTGTTTATAGCTTTTCATACAGGATAGCTCTGATAATGAACATATTCATCGTAGCATTCAGATCCGCGTGGACGCCGTATTCGCTAAGGATAATTAATGAACAGAAATCTTATAATGTATTATTCGGGCGCAGTTTTACCAAGCTGGTGTCAATCAGCCTTTTAATCTTTCTGTCAGTCGCCCTTTTGACTGATGATCTTTTCCGGATTCAGTTTGGGACCTATCATTTCTTTAACCCTCAGTATTCTTCGGGGACAGTAATCATTCCCTTTGTCCTTATTGGCTATGCATTTAGCGGTATAGTATCATTTTATTCAGTATATCCATATCAGTCAGGTAAGAGTTATCATTTCCTTGTTTCTGATCTTATAGCTTTTATTTTCAATATCCTTCTGAATATCCTCCTGATACCAAAGTTTGGCATAACGGGAGCAGCCGTAGCTACTATGCTTAGTTTCATATTCAGCTCGATGTATCTTTATTTAATATCCAGGTCAGTTAAAGTTGTCTATCAGGTTAAGGAGTTATTTATTTTGCTGGCTGGGACTCTGATTATTTTCGCAGTAGGCCAATCTCTAAGAATACTATGGCTGGATATCGTATTATTGACGGTCTTTACAATTGTTATACAGCGTACATTGAATCTGAAGCCTCGCGGTGCGAAATAAGGCTCATCCGGCAGTTACAAAGTCAACTAATTTATTTTCCAGTGCGCCCCAGTTATAATATTTCTCAGCCTGAAGGCGGGCTTCTTTAGAGTGTTTCAGCAGTAATTCAGGTTGTTTGATATAATTAAGAATAATATCCGATATTTCTGCTGTATTCTCCGGATCAACAAGAAAACCGAATTTGTCAACGCTCAGTTCTTTCCTGACTGGGGCAATATCCGAATAAATAACCGGCTTACCGCATGCCATATACTCAAATATCTTTATAGGGAGTGAATTACGGTAAACAAAAGTAGGATTCCTAAGATCGAGGCATATATCCGCATTAGCCACTTTATGTGAAATTTCTTCGTACTTTCCCCAGGGAACCATGTCAATGGAAAGGTTAGCCATTGCCGGTATTCTATCCAGAAAAAGCATTTCTTCATTGTCATATTGAAACCTGCCGATGATTTTCAATACAAAACGAATATGCGGCGACTGTTCTGCCGCCCGAATGGCCACATTAAGTATATTCAGTATCCCGCGCTCAAACGATATAACACCTGCATAACACAGGACCAGCTCCTCACCATTGAAAGGAGGGGGAGAATAGTGAAAATGGTCCAGAACGGGATAATACCCAATTATTTCCTTTCTCCTGAAGGGAGCAATGAACTTATAGCGCTTGTACTTTGTTTTTTCTCCAATGATGAGCCGGTCAGCCAGGTTTGTGGCATAAATATTAAAGAGAAACAATTTGATATAGGTCAGGAGTCTGCCGGTTCCTTTAAGTTTTAGTGCGACATTTTCAGGATACCATTCTGTAATATCGGAAATAATGGTAACCATTTTACGAGTGCTTTTCTTATATTTATGTGCTGCAATTACGGGCAGTGGTTCACAGCAGATTATGATATCGGGTGCATGACGTTCAAGGAGTTCTTTAAACTTGAATATCTTTTCGCTTTTATTTAAGTTATTTGCATTAAATCCGATAATGTTAAGATTAGTATCAGAGTAACTGGCTGCCAGGGTTGAAGAAATGATTACAACTGAAAAACCGGATTTAATGAAAGTCATGCTCATTTTATGATAAATTCTTTCATCAAAGGGAGAATGGCCGGAAGTAATTATTGCTATAATTTTGTTCATGGCCAAAGATAATAAATTTTTCGAATATTTTTTGAAGTTTGATGTCTAAATTAAGAATTTTAATTTCCAGGCCTGATAGGATTGGTGATGTAGTATTATCAACTCCTATTCCGAGGGAAATTAAAAAAAAATACCCGGATAGTTTTGTGGCTGTATTATTAAAGCCTTACACAAAGGATATTTATCTGAACAATCCATATGTAGATGAAATAATAATATATGATCCTGAAGATAAGAATGAGTCATTCTTCAGCCGCGTCAGGCAGATCAGGAAGTATGGATTTACACATGGAATTATGCTGCTTCCAAATGAAAAAATAAATTACCTTCTTTTTCTTGCCGGGATCAGAACCAGAATCGGAGTTGGACATAAACTTTTCCAGTTTTTGACTTTTACAAGGTATGTTGACAGGAAAAAATACATTCCATTAAGGCATGAAGCAGATTACTGCATGGATACGGTTAGAAAAATTGGTGTCCAGTCGGACAATCTCGAGTCGGAAATATACCTGACCTCAGAGGAAAAGGACAAAGTTAAAAGCCTGCGCAAAGGTTATGCCCCGCAAAACCAGTTTATTGTTGGAATACATTCGACGAGCGGTAATTCCGCACCAAACTGGAAGCCTCATGAATATGCCTTGCTGATAGCAAAACTGAAAAAACTTAATAATATTAAAATTGCAGTTACTGATAATCAGCCGCCTGAAGAGCTCAAAAACATCCAGGATGTGTTGTATCCGAATGTCAATCTTAAATTAAGAGATGCCATACTGAACTATGCTTCATTGGATCTGTTAATTTCTGCCAGCACCGGGCCTATGCATATAGCTGCTGCACTTAAGGTTAAAACCTTATCCATGTTCTGCCCCATGACAGCGTGTTCTCCAAAATTATGGGGACCAAAGGGTAATAATGCACACATTATCCTTCCAAACGGAAATTATTGTGACAACCATTGTCCCGGCGACCCGAAGATCTGTTCATTTGAAGGTGAACACGGGATTAACAGCGAGAAGGTCTTTTTAGAAATACTTAAGATACTCTCCATCCAGAATTTTGCTGCCGTGGAAACATTATCCCCAGATTTTTAATGGCTTTGAATCTTTTTCAATTGTATTTTATCTTATTACCAAAGAATAATAAACTTTAAGAAAGGGCAGTCTAAATGAGAAGCAAACTAATACTGTTATTTATGTTCCTGATTTCTTTTGCTGGTGTTTATGCTTTTTATAATACGAGTGAAGGGGATGTTAAATGGACATCCTTTGACAATGGGTTAAGTGCAAGCAAAACTCAGAATAAGAAAATTGTAATGGATGTATATACCGACTGGTGCGGCTGGTGCAAGAAGATGGATGCCAGTACATATAAGGATCCGGAAGTAGCCAGGTACATAAAGGATAACTTTGTTGCGATCAAATTAAATGCTGAATCGCCCTCAAAAGTGAAATTTATGGGCGAAAACTATACCGAACAGCAATTAGCCCAGGGATTCGGGGTAACAGGATTTCCCTCGACTATATTTTTTGATGAAAAGCAGCAGCCTATAACAGTGGTGCCTGGATATCTGGATAATAAGCAGTTCCTTAGCATTCTGAAGTTTATAAATGATGGGGCATATAAGAAACAGAGCTTTGAAGAATATATGAAGGGAAAATAGACCTTAAAAATGAATTTATTTAAAGGCAGGAGTTGTTACTCCTGCCTTTTCATTTTATACACCGAACGAATTACCGCATCCACAGGTTTTTACAGCATTCGGATTGCTAAAAACAAATCCCTTGCCATTCAGACCATCCGAGAAATCCAGTTCTGTGCCTGCTAGATAGAACAGGCTTTTACCGTCCACAAACAGTTTAATTCCATCAGATTCAAGTACTTTATCACCCTCTTTGGGGGAAGAGTCGAATCCGAGAGAATAGGAGAGCCCTGAGCATCCTCCTCCTTTTACACCAACTCGCAGACCAAATTCCTCAGGTATATTATTTTCCTGCATAACCTGCTTAATTTGTTTTGCTGCCTTTGATGTAACGTTTATTTCTGGCTGTCCGACTAGTGTATTTGACATAATAAATCATGTCCTTTCTGCATATGAATTAATTAAAGTATAACCAGGTAACTAATAATTTACAAAAACTGACGGGTATTTTAAATAGTAACGTTCTTATCTTCATTAACATTCTGATCATCAGAATAGTTTAATTTCCATGTATTATCGCTCAATTTAAAGAAGACGCCCTGTTTTTCCATCAAATTAATCAATTCTGCCGCCAATTCATAAACTTCACTGAATGATAGTTTAACAGATTTTTTTTCAAAAAAGTTTTTTATGCCGTACTGAATGTCCCTTAAAAAAACATTAGAGTTGTTATAAAAGGGATATTTTTCCTTCATATAGCTAAAAAACTGGGGAAGATTTGATTTCAAGAATTCGAATTGGTTTTGTGTATTCATTAAAATTACCTCGATTATTTGGTCTGATTTATAATATTTCATTTCTGGTTTCATTAACAGCTTCAATAAACCTTTTGATAGTATAATCAATTTCCTCGATTGTATTGAATCTGCCTATTCCGAACCTTAGGGTTGACTTAAGCAGATCCCTGTCAACGCCAATGGCTTTAAGTACATGGCTGGGTTCCTGTTTCCCGGATGCACAAGCAGATCCGGAAGACAGGGCTAAATCCCTTAATCTGAGCAGCAAAGTATCAATATTAACACCTTTGATGCTTATATTCAAGTTGTTGGGCAATCTTTTTTCAGGGTGTCCGTTCAGGACTATGCCGCTAAGCTGGGACATGATACCGTCAGAGAGCCTGTCCCTCAATTGCTGAACCCTGCTGAATTCCTCTGTGAGTCCGGACTGTGAAACTTCCATTGCTTTTGCAAAACCCACAATTGCCGGGACATTTAAGGTGCCAGAGCGGAGATCTCTTTCTTGCCCGCCCCCATGCAATTGAGCAGCAATTTTTATTTTGGGTGTCTTTTTCCTTATATAAAGGGCTCCAATACCCTTAGGCCCATATATTTTATGTGCACTGAAGGAAACAAGGTCGGCATTATTCAATTTAACGTCGAACTTCATTTTGCCGGCAGCCTGGGCCGCATCAGTGTGGAAATATACTCCTTTACTGCTGCATATGGCGGCAATTTCATCAACAGGTGAAATAGTTCCAATCTCGTTATTTGCCGTCATAATTGAAACCAGGAGAGTTTCTGGGGTAATGCTGTCTTCCAGCTCCTGGAGGTCAATGAGTCCATACTTGTCAACCGGAAGAAAAGTCGTCATGAACCCATATTTTTCAAGACTCCTTAACGGTTCAATTACAGCCGGGTGTTCAACGACAGATGTAATAAAATGGTTCCTGCGTGAGGAATATGCTGAAGCCAAACCTTTAATTACCAGGTTATTTGATTCAGTTGTGCCGCTGGTAAAGATAATCTCATCAGGAGAGGCTCCGATTGAATCCGCAATGCGTTCACGGGCATTTCTTACAGCGGCTTCAGCTATCCAGCCGTAGGAATGACCTGCACTGGAAGGATTTCCGTAATTTTCGCGGAAATAGGGGAGCATAGCTTCAAGGACCCTGTCATCAAGCGGTGTAGTAGAATGATTGTCCAGGTAAACAGGCAGTTTCATAGAAAATAATACCTGAGAAAGTCGTATAATCTTAACAATAATACCATAAAGCTTATAAATAACCAAATACAAAAGTAAAAAGGCGAATCAGAGATTCGCCTTTCACATTCAAATAAGAAAACTATTTTATATTCCTAAAATCGTTATGCAGCTCTTTGCAAACTCAACAACCGGAGTAAAGTAAACACCCAAAATCACTATGGGGGCCAGCATCACCAGGATTAGAGCCAGGCTCAGGGGTGATAATCTGAGTGCTGTAGTTTCACCAGCTGGTTTCGCCAGGAACATTTCCTTTAATACTCTGATATAGTAGTATAAAGAAACAACAGTATTGAGTAAAGCAATAACCGCAACAGCAATCATATTGGCATCCACAAGGGCAATGAATAAGTAAAGTTTACCAATAAATCCGGCTGAAGGGGGCAAACCAATTAAGGAGACAAGGAACATACCAAGTGTGACACCAAGGAACGGCATTGTATAGCCTAATCCCTTATAGTCTTCCAATTCCTCGCTGCCGATCTTATTAGCAATGATCATTACAATAAAGAATGCGCCAAGGTTCATGAAAGCATAAATTGCAAAATAGATGAGTACTGCAATAAGTCCCTGGTTTGACAATACAGCCAGGCCAAGCATCAGATAACCGGCGTGGGCGATACTGGAGTAAGCCAGCATTCTTTTAAGGTTGTTCTGCCAGAGGGCAGTGAAATTACCCAGGGTCATTGTCAGAATAGAGATAATGACAAGCATCTCTTTCCATGGGAAGACCGGCAGCATCTGCCAATGTCCGGAAGGAGTAATAGAAGAAACAAAGGTAATTTTAATAAACCTTATAAGAAGAGCAAAACCGGCTGCTTTACTGGCCACAGATAAAAATGCAGTTATCGTTATCGGAGCGCCTTCATAAACATCCGGAGTCCAGAAGTGGAAAGGTGCAGAAGATATCTTATAACCAATGCCTGCAAAGATCAACACACAGGCAAATGAAAGGGCAAGCAGGCTTATCTGCGGTGTATGCAGTAATGAGTTTATGACGTACAGGTTCGTACTTCCTGTCATTCCATAAAGTATTGAGATGCCGAAAAGCATTAAACCAGACGAAACCGCACCATAAATTATGTATTTAAGTGATGCTTCGCTGTTCCGGTCCCTAAGTTTGGTAAAACCTGCCAAAACATAGGATGACAGGGAAAGGAGTTCCAATGAAAGATAAATCAGAATTAAATCTGAAGCAGAAATCATAAGAAACATTCCGAGTACCATACCGAAAATAAGGGTATAATATTCCCCGAGCCGGTCAAAACTTTTCTTTATCTCATCAGAAGAGAATGAAAAGAAGACGACTAATACTGTTGAAACAATAACAATCAGCTTGAAAAAAGCTCCGAACGAATCAACAGTAACCATTCCGAAACTGGTTGAAGGTTGGCCCGCTTTGGCGAAAGCAAATCCGCTGAAAGTCAGTTGATCAAAAACAAAATATGCAGCTACGACCATTCCGGTTATTGCAATATATGGGAGCGCTTTTTTGTTATTGCCAAGTATCAGGTCAGCCAGAACAATCAGCAGCAGAAATGCAGAGACTGTAATTTCAGGAACCAGATAAAATAGGCTGTTATAAATGGTGTTAAATTCCATGGTCATCAGATATAAATAATATTATTAAAATCTTCCTAATGAAGAAAAATTAGCTGGCATCTTGTTCATGAAGTCTACCAGGCTGTTTACAGAAGTATTCATTATGTTTAACATTCCTGAAGGATAGACACCCAACAAGATTATAATAATGGTCAAAGGAACAAACATCAGGTATTCTCTGGCTGTAAGATCAGTCAGGGCATTCCATTTTTCATTAAGTTTTCCGAGGAAAACTCTCTGTAAGGACCAAAGCATATAACCAGCGCCCAGCAGAATGCCGAGAGTAGATATAATCGTAATGATTCTAATGCTCTCAACGCTGAAACCGCCGAGGAATATAAAGGCTTCTGAAATAAAGCCGCTCATGCTTGGCAAGCCGATTGCGGCAAAGAAAGCAACTGTAACAAATCCTGTATAAACCGGCATCTGTGTTGCAAGGCCTCCAAAATCATCCAGGCCTCTTGTATGAGTACGGTCATAAACAACGCCGACAATAAGGAAGAGCATAGCTGTTATAGTACCGTGATTGAACATCTGGAAAATAGCGCCGCTCAAACCAACGGTTGTGAGTGATGCCATGCCCAGAAGGACATAACCCATATGGGAAACCGACGAATAAGCAATCATTTTCTTGAAGTCTTTTTGTGCCATTGCACAAAGAGCACCGTAAACGATATTGATCATACCAAACAGCGCAATGTACCAGGCAAGCTGTCTGGTGATTTCAGGGAATATAGGATAGCTGATACGAATAATACCATAAGTACCCATTTTCAGCAATACGCCGGCAAGAATAACGCTGATAGGAGTTGGTGCTTCAACGTGAGCATCAGGCAACCAGGTATGGAAGGGGAACATAGGTATTTTAATAGCAAATCCAACAAACAGCGCGATGTAAGCCACAAACCTCAGGTTATGAGGATTAAAAGGTGACAGTATGCCTGTCTGAGTGTAGTTCTGTGGATTCATCAGGGCGATCAGGTTAAATGTAAATGCGCTTGTACCGTTCGGGAGAAGTTCCTTGGCGCTGAAATAAAGGCCAATCATAACCAGGAGCATGAAAACACTGCCAAACAAAGTATAAATAAAGAACTTAATTGCAGCATATTCTTTTCTTGGTCCGCCCCATATACCAATGAGGAAATACATAGGCAAAAGCATTAATTCCCAGAATACGTAGAACAGGAAGAAGTCGAGTGATACAAACACACCCATCATACCCGTATCAAGAAGCAGGAAAAGTGCAAAAAAGCCTTTAACGGATTTAGTGATATTCCATGAAGAAAGTGTAGCTATAAACGAGATTAAAGCCGTCAGAAGTACCATGGGAGCACTTATACCGTCAATTCCCAGGAAGTAATCAACTTTAACTGTGCCAAGCCAGGAAAGGCCAGATATCTCAATCCATCTGAATTTCTCGATGAACTGGAAAGAATTCTGCTGGAATACACCCGCGAGAGAATAATTATAACTGTGTAAAATTATACCTGCGAGAACTACCTGGAGCCCGGTAATTAAGGCGGTCAATCCTTTAATTAGTTTTTCCTGTGTTCCCGGGAGCAATAATATAATTATCATTCCAAGGACCGGAAGGAAAGTAATAAATGACAAAATTGGGAAATATGCCATGATGAACTTTAACCTCTAATAATTTTTAATTCTTTACAAACTATTTTTTAATATGCCATTAGAAACCAAATGGCCTAAAAATAAACAGTAAAATAATTACTGAAAAGATCACAAATACAACATAAGTCTGAACTTTACCTGTCTGGAATTTTCTGAAGAAAATGCCAATGAATCCACTCAGATAACCGGTAAAGTTGACTAGTCCGTCCACAACAGTGGAATCAAATAATCCACCAAGTCTTGAAATACCGCGTGTAACTGTAGCGGTACCATTTACAATTCCATCTACCACATTAGAATCAAACCAGGCCAGAAATCTGCTGAACGCCATGGTTCCACCTATAAATGTAGCATCGTATATTTCATCAATGTACCATTTATTCAAAGATAACTTGTACAAAGGTTTAACGGCCGAAGCGACCTTGTCAGGATCTATTTTCTTCCACTGATACATCAGGAAGGCGAACAATATACCGATTCCACCGAGTCCCAGTGACAAAAACATTGCCGGGTAATGAGATTCGTGCATGGCATGCATATAATGTTCTGAGTGTGTGATATATTCAGTTTCAGTATTTTCAACCTTAGGCCGTTCAGTAACCGAAGTTTCTGAAGCAGGTTTTTCGGATTTCATGAAATCGAATCTTTGTTCCTGAGGAACAATTGTGGTAGGGGTTTTGACCCATTTATCGAGGAACCAGCCGGTACCTGGGTTAAAAGGATTTGCACCATACCAGAAGAAAATTGAAAGTGTGCTCAACAGAACCAGCGGCATTGCCATTACAAATGGAGATTCATGTGCGTGATCAAATTTATGCTGGTCTCTTGGAGTTCCGTGGAAAGTGAGAATAACGAGACGGAACATATAAAAAGCTGTCATCATTGCTACAAGAAAAGCTACTGCAGGAATCATCCAGTGGCCGGTCAATTTACCGAATGCCATTGTACCGGCAAGGATACCATCTTTGCTAAGGAATCCTGAAGTAAATGGAATACCCGAAATAGCAAGAGTAGAAATCAAAAATGCGGCGTAGGTAATTGGCAGTTTTTTCCTGAGTCCACCCATGTTCCTGATATCCTGTTCATGATGCATAGCATGTATAACTGAACCGGAACCAAGGAACAAGCAAGCCTTAAAAAACGCATGTGTCACAAGATGGAAGAAAGCATAGGAATATGCTCCGACACCAAGAGCCATTATCATATAACCCAACTGGCTGACGGTTGAGTAGGCCAGGACTTTCTTAATATCATTTTGTGTAAGTGCAATCGTTGCAGCAATAAATGATGTAAACATACCGATAAGTGCAACAGTCATCATGGCATCGGCTGTAAGCATTACAAATATTCTGGCTACAAGATAAACACCAGCTGCAACCATGGTTGCGGCATGGATAAGGGCACTGACAGGTGTAGGGCCTTCCATTGCATCGGGAAGCCATACATGAAGAGGGAACTGTGCGGATTTACCAACAGCTCCCATAAAGATCAGAATACCACAGGCAGTAAGCCAAGCACCGCTGTTAAAAGGAAGGTGTCCGGCAGCAATCTGTGCATATATTGTATCAAACGTAAACGTATGATAATTAGTAAATAAAATCATTATCCCGATAAACATGCCGATATCACCGACCCTGTTGACGAGGAAAGCCTTTTTACTGGCATCGGATGCCGATTTCTTTTCGAACCAGAAACCTATCAAAAGGTATGATGAAAGGCCTACGAGCTCCCAGAAGATATACATCATCAGTATATTATGGGTAAGCACTATGCCAAGCATTGAAAAGGTAAATATTCCCAGGTAAGCATAATACCTGGTATATCTTTTATCACCCTTCATATACTCAATTGAGAAGAGATGGACCAGAAAACTGATCAGGGTGACGACAAAAAGCATAATAACCGTAAGATTATCAAGCTTTATACCCAGATCAATCTGAATTCTCCCGAGTACCGGAACATTCCAGAATTGGATCCACGCGCCTTCAGAGATCAGAGATTGTCCGACGTAGTATGCAAGTTTCCCGAATCCGACATAAACGGATAAACAGAGTGCAGAAAACATTATAAATGTTTCTACCCAATGTGCACCGGGTATTTTCTTCCCAAATAAGATCAGGGCGGCAAACCCCAACAATGGAAGGAATAATATTGCTAACGAAATATTTAATAATAATGCTTCAGTCATAGAGCTATTCTTTTAGTTTATCGATTTCGTCCACGTTTACGGTGGAGAAAGTTTTGTAAATATTTAATACAATTGCTAATGCAATAGCAGCTTCAGCAGCAGCTAGAACAATTACAAAAAGTGCAACAATCTGACCGCCAAAACCGAAATTACCGTACTTTGAGAAAGCTACGAAATTGATGTTAGCGGAGTTGAGTACTAACTCAAGTCCCATGAGAACCATTACGGCATTTTTACGGGTAATAATACCGAAAATTCCCATTGAGAACAGAAGAGCACTTACTACTAAAAAATGGGTTAATCCAACTTGAACCAATTCAGGCTCCGGAATCTAATTTTAAAATAACTGTTTATAATTTTTGTAAAAAACTTACCTTTTTTTCTTTTCCTTAAGAGCATTTTATCTATCCTTATACTAGAACTGTGACGCATAATTAAACCTGATCATCAAAACTCATAAAAAATCACAGTTTCAAATTTCCCGGAGGCAGGCTCCGGGGAGAAAAATTCTAATTTTCTTTACGGGCTATTGTTGCCGCACCAATAAGAGCAACGAGCAAAAGTATGCCAAGAAGCTCAAATATCAATACATAGTCAGTTAAAAGGAGTCTTCCAAGGGCAAACGCAGTTGTCTGTGAGGGCAACTGTGTAGCAGAAGATTTCCATTCGGTATTCAGAAACATTCTAATAAGAGTTCCGGCCAGAAGCGCCACTGCAAGAACGGCAGGGACTATCTGTAAAGTGCCGGTTTTAATCTGGATGTTAGTAATTTTGTTGGTAAGCATCACGCCGAAGAGTATAAGGACGAGGATACCACCTACATAGACTATGATTTGAACTATTGCAATAAAATCAGCACCCAGCAGTACATAAATACCGGCTACACCAAAGAATGTCAACAGCAGGTTGAAAGCCGAATATACTATATTCCTGGTAGTCACCACAAAAAATGCCGATACCAGAGTAATTGCTGCAAACAGGTAAAATATTATATCATAGATATTCATTTATAACTTCACCATTTTTTATTTATTTTCTGGATTTGCTTTAGGTTCTTCCGCAACAGGTGCTGCAGGTTTTGCTGCAGGCTTCGGAGCCGCAGCTGCAGCCGCTTTCTGAGCAGCCTTTTCAGCTTCCATCTTTTCAAAATTCTGTTTCTTAACCACTACTTCGTCAGGTGTAAGAGTAGAAAATCTGTAAACCAGGTTTTCTCTTTCATATTCAGAGAACTCATACACGTCTGTCATCTTAATACATTCAGTAGGGCAGGGATAGACGCATAAGCTGCAGAAACAGCATTTTGCAATATCGATATCGAACTTGGTAACCCACAGGGCTTTTTTCTTTCCGTTTGAGGTTTTCCCAAGGTCTTCTGTGGGCAATCCCTTTACGGTGTCGATCGATATACAACTTACCGGACATGCTCTGGCACACTGGTCGCAACCAATACAATCATCAATGTTGACATACAATCTATTTCTAGACCTATCGGGAAGCTCAACTTTAACTTCCGGATATTGAATAGTTACGGAAGGTACAAAGAGGTGCTTCAGTGTGATTTTCATTCCCACTAAGACAGTCCACAATCCTTCCCAGGTATTTTTTAGATATTGTTTCATATTTTAAAGTAAAGTTATTAAACCTACTATGATCAAATTTACTACAGCATAAGGGATTAAATATTTCCAGCAAACAGTCATCAGCTGATCTACTCTGAGTCTGGGCAATGTCCATCTCAGCCACATCTGTATCAGTACGAAGAAAAGACCTTTAACTGTGAACCAGAAGAATTGTTCAATTGGAACTAACCAGGTAATTCCCAAAGTGTTCCCAATATAGCCGAATGGTGACTGGTAACCGCCGAAAAAGATAACCGCAACGATTGCTGAAACTGCAAACATATTTGCATATTCAGCCAGGAAGAACATAGCGAACTTCATCCCTGAATACTCGGTATGAAAACCTGCCACCAGTTCAGATTCTGCTTCAGGGATATCGAAAGGAGTTCTGTTTACTTCTGCAAGTGTGCTGATGTACATGATTATAAAACCTACAACCATGAATGGAATCAGTAAAATTTTTGAAAAACCGGTTCCAGCACCGCCAAATATATTCCAGTTCCAGAAGTAAGCTGTCTGCATTTCACTCATTTTACCCAGGCTCAGTGTACCTGTCACAAGCACCATAGTAAGGATTACAAGAGCGGTAGGGATCTCGTAGCTTATCATCTGAGCAGCTGATCTCATGGCGCCCAGCAGTGAATACTTGTTATTTGAAGCCCAGCCAGCCATCAGTATACCTGCTACAACAAAGCTTGAGACCGCAAGGATGTAAAACAAGCCAAGGTCAATGCCTGTCCCGATATATGCACTGGAGAAGGGGATTGCTGCAAATGCAGCATAACTGCCTGCAAAAACCAACACCGGAGCAATATTAAAGAGCTTTTTATCAGCTTCATTGGCAACGATGTCTTCTTTCTGAATTAATTTCAAGATATCAGCAACTGTCTGTAACAGACCCCGGTATCCGGTACGATTTGGTCCAACTCTATCCTGCATAAAGGCAGAAACTTTTCTTTCAAGAAGGACTGCCGCCAAAGCGAAAGGGAGAATAAATACGAGTAATGGTAGTGCCGCGGCAATAACTGCAGCTACGTATTCATTTCCGATCAAGTTATTTAATAGATTATACATTATCTGTCTACCTCTCCCAGGACTATATCGATACTACCTAAAATTGCGATTACATCTGCTACAAGGTGCCCCTTGCACAATTCACCGAAAACTGTAAGATTTACAAAGGATGGTCCTCTGACTTTCATTCTGAAAGGATTCGTGGAACCATCGCTCATAATGAAATAGCCAAGTTCCCCTTTAGGATTCTCAACTCTTCCATAGATTGAGCCGACAGGAGGTTTTATCCTCTTGGGTAATGCTGAAGTAATATCTCCCTCGGGTAACTGTTCTAAAGCCTGTTCAACTATCCTTATACTTTCTTCCATTTCCCTAACGCGGACATAGTATCTATCCCAGCAATCTCCTACCGTTCCAGCCTGACCGGAACCTACAGGAATGTCAAATTCAAACCTGTCGTAGATTGAATAGGGATCATTTCTTCTTAAATCCCATTTCATGCCGCTGGCACGCAGGTTTGGACCTGTAATTCCATAATTTATTGCAGTATCCAGCGGAAGCACACCGACATTAGCGGTACGTTCAATAAAAATTTTGTTATAAGAGAGCAGATTATTGAGTTCTACAATGTTTGGTTTGAAATACTTGATGAAGTCACGGCACATTGGGACAAAATCGGGATGCAGATCGTGAGATAAACCACCGACCCACATATAATTATATAAAAGACGAGCACCGCAGGTGATTTCAAACAGGCTCAGAATCTTTTCCCTGTCTCTGAAACAGTATAAAAACGGTGTAAAAGCGCCAATATCAACGCCATATGTGCCCAAAGCTACGAGGTGAGATGCAATTCTCTGCAGCTCGCCCATAATAACCCTGATATACTCAACCCTTTCCGGGACCTTTATCCCAAGAAATTTTTCCATTGTTACCACATAACCGAAGCTATTATACATGGAAGCAAGATAGTCCATTCTGTCGGTATAAGGGACAATCTGGTTATAGTTCATGGCTTCGGCGTGCTTTTCAAAGCACCGGTGTAAGTAACCTATGTGGGGCTTGACATTAACGATTAATTCTCCGTCAAGTTCAACTTCAAGTCTCAGTACTCCGTGTGTTGACGGGTGCTGAGGCCCCATATTTAATACCATTTCTTCAGTTTTGAGTGCCATTTTTCTTGTCAGTTATTCATTATCAATATTATTTCACCGGAATTAATTAAATTTATCCGGTTCAGTACATTTACATTAGTAGGGAACCTTCATTCCGTGATAAAATTCCGGGTTCTTATAGTCTTTCCTGAGCGGATAACCAGCTTCCCAATCATAGGGCATCAGAATTCTTGTTAAATCAGGGTGATGCAGGAATGTAATTCCAAACATGTCAAAAGCTTCTCTTTCGTGCCAGTCAGCGCATTTCCAGACACTTTCAACGGATTCGACTTCAGGATTTTCCCTTGGTGCAGAAACTTTGAGTGTGACTTTATGATTAAGCTTCATGGAATCCAGATGATAATAAACGCTTAAAGTACCACCCTTTATGGTTAACGAACCATCTGCTTCAGTGATTTTTTCACCATTTGCATCATCCACGCCGGATAATACCATCAGTGTATCAAATTCAAGCCCTTGTGTATCCCTTAAATAAAAGCAAATCTTATGGATTGCCTTGGGATCAGCAATTATAATCGGCTCAACAGGCTGGTTGAGAACTTCCAGTATATCCTCAGAAAATTCCTGCTTGAGGATATTAAATATTTCTTCTACTGTTTTCATGCTGTTTTCTTAACCAATGATTCGTTTCTTATTTTATCCTGTAATTTTAATAAACCTTCCAGTAAGGCTTCCGGTCTTGGGGGGCAACCTGGTACGTAAACGTCAACCGGGATAACTCTGTCTATACCTTTCAGTACGTGATACCCATGTTCCCAGTAAGGGCCGCCGCAGTTTGAGCAGCTTCCCATTGAAATAATATATTTGGGGTCAGGCATCTGTTCGTAGAGGCGTTTAATGCGTAAAGCCATTTTAAGTGTAACGGTACCTGAAATTATGATAGCATCTGCCTGTCTGGGGGTAGCGCGGGGTATCACCCCGAATCTGTCAAAATCATAATGAGATGCCGAGGTAGCCATCATTTCAATAGCACAGCAGGCGAGACCGAAGCCAAGCTGCCAGATTGATGATAAACGCGCCCAATTCAGCAAATCTTCTGTTTTTGTAATTACAATATTACCATCAGAGAATTCCTGGTCTAATAAACTTTTCATAGTCTTATTCTTATTAATATTTATTCTATACTAAAGCTAAATTAAAGTACCTGGTCCTGCAGTACAGTTGCCTTTTCTTCCTTCGTTGCAGCAGATGAAAGGGCATATTCACTTTTCAGTGCTGGTTTTTGCAGAACTGGAGGTTTTATTGCAGGCCGTGCCCATTCAAGGTCACCTTTACGCCATTCATAAGCCATACCTAACGCCAAAACTAACAGGAAGATGGCACCAGTCAGAAAGCCCGGTAATCCAAATTCTTTATAAGATAAAGCCCAGGGGAATAAAAGCACGACTTCAACATCAAAGATCAAAAAGATCAATGCAACAACATAAAACCTGATGTTGAATTTAATCCAGGGTGAGCCTTCTGGATTTTCACCGCACTCATATGTCAGCAACTTTTCTTTAGTCGGTCTGGCAGGACGGATAAACTTAGAAAATAATACGGCTACTATAACAAATATTATAGCCAGTAATAAAAAGATAAAGATTTTCCCAAATTCAGTTAGCATAGTATTCTAAAATTTTTCCACAAAAATACGTTATGCTCAAAGTAATGTCAAGGGAATTAAACTGCTGGATACTATTATCCGAAATCTATTGTATATATAGATAGTTAATGTGAAATAAAAGAACAATAAAGTGCCGGATTATGTGAATGTCAGGTATAATAAGTAGGGTTAGGCAATGGAATACCATGATCCTGGGTGTTTCACAGAAAAGATAGTAATACAATCACTCAATTCTAAAGTGTTACTGCGATGTGCTAGTCTGCCATACTGAGAAACCTGATCGTAGCGCTTCTACCTTTTGAGGAAATGATCCTGAGCATCAAAGGATTTCCGCTATCGGATTGTTCCAGAACGATTTTATCTGTCAGATCAATAAAATGTGAATTTGTAGAGGTCATCCCTGCAATTATCTGAGTGACTGTATTCTCCTTATCCACAGAAGATATTCCGATTTCTTTTAACGGGATGCTGCTTATTTCATCAATTTTTTTCTTATTATCGTCGGTGACTTCCAGGGATATAATTTTACCCCTGTGTTTTTTGTTAAAATCGTTCAAAAAAACTGTCCATTCATTTGGATGGATTATTTTTTGTGCCATAAAAATATCCTCTATTAGTACAATATGTCCCGCGAATAGTTAGTGATACCTGTTTTATAATAAAAAAATACCTTTATAAAAAATAATATCAAGAGAATTATTTGAGCCGGTATTTCTTTACTTTTGGGGACAGTATTTCTCTATGGAGCAGCGGATCTTTCTATCCGGGCAACTATATCCTCACAGTATTTGTGCGTCAGCAGAGCGTCATGCGAAGTAATCAAGGGATTTGCGTTTCCTCTGATGACTTCCAGGAAGTGATTAATCAGGTCAACAAAGCCTCTGCGGTACAAAACCGGGTCCCAGACATTAAACCTGTTTATTCTTTCTTCGCCCTTACAGAAGTGTCTTGTTGAGTCCATATCATTGACTACATATTTTTCACCGTCTTTCATAATTTCTACAACTTCTTCAGTAGTCCCATTATTCCTGTTCATCATTCCAAACGCAGTAAAGTTATTACCAGTGAACTGTACTGTAACGTGAATCAGCTTTGAATCCTGCAGGTTTGAGGTCACAGTTATTTTATCATCAAGCTCGGGGCTTAAAAACCTGATTGTATCTACCACATGAATGAAATCATCAAAAATAAAACTCCTTATTTCTTCTGGCAGATAGGTCCTGTTTTTCTGAACCAGGACAATGCCCGGTGTACCCGTATTATTCAGGCCAGCATATGCAGGGCAGAACCTTCTGTTGAATCCCACAAACAGGTGTTTCCCCCTTTTTTCTGCAAGATCAACCAGTTCACGGGCTTCGGAATAGTAATAACTTATGGGTTTATCCACATAGACATTTATATCGTTTAGCAGGAGTTTTTTCACTATTTCAAAGTGGGATTCAGTTGAAGTATGCACGAAAGCCGCCTGAATGTTTTTATCAATCAGTCCATCTATTGACGTGGTTACATCTGCAATCCGGTATTTCCCGGCTATTGTATTAAGAATTTCAGAGTTCCGTGTGCAAAGAACCGGGGTCAGGTCCCCTTTATTCAAGACTATTGGCAAATATGCCTTCCTGGCGATACCGCCAAGTCCTATTATCCCTATTTTCATGGCTTCCAATATCAGTTTTTATAATTACAATTAAAATTCAGTTGACAGGAACCGGCGGTGCAGATCTTTATCTCCATATTTATCCGGTTCATTGTCTGAAATGTCTTCTTTTGAATAGCCGGAGGCAATATCGCTTATTATAACGGTGCGCATAGCCGGATTTACGTTGTAACAGATCCTCCAGGTACGATATGAAAGGATATAATTATTTTCCGGATCTGCGGCCTCAACCTTTTTTACTCTTTTCCTGGAATCATCCATTGGGTTAAATTCAAGCTGTAATTTTGAGAAACCGGAAAGGTTTATTCCGGCATTTTGTTTCAGCCAGGATAGCTTTCTTTCCGCCTTTGGCGAGAAATCAACTGAATAAATTTCTTCGATTCCATCCTTCACCCAACCGGTTCTGGCTTCGGGAAACGAATCAGAATAGGGAAGATATGGTTTAATATCTATTACAGGTGAACCGTTCAGGATATCAGAGTTAGTTATATAGATCCTGAGCCCTTCAATCCTCAGAAGCCGTACGCAGCTGATTCCGATTGGATTGGGTCTGTATGGTGCCCGTGTAGCAAAAACGCCTATTTTTTTCCTGGAATGCCTGGGCGGCTGCACAAGCGGTCTCCAGTTTGGATTCAGGTGAAACAAATAAATAACCCAGATCCTGTCAAACCCTTCGAGGTCTCTGACAGCCTGTTCGAAGTTACAATGTGGATTAAGCTGTATAAATGATTCCCCATCATCGGCAAGAATGCCCTGACGTGGTGTTTCATAACGATAGTTATTTTCTGAAATCAATGTGCCGATCGGTTTTATTACGACTTCTTTCACTATATTCTATAAATATTTTAAAATTCAGTTTACTTCAAAAAACAAGGATTACTTATTATATTGTGCAGGTTTGGCCCTTTCATACTGTAATGGCCAGGTGATGTCTGCATTAAGTGCTGCTGCAGCGTGTAATGGCCAATAAGGATTACGTAAAAATTCCCTTGCAAGCAGTACGGCATCGGCTTTTCCACTGGTAATAATATCTTCGGCCTGATGCGGATCATTGATAAGACCCACCGCACCCGTAAGGATTCCGGTCTCTTTGCGTATCGCTTCAGCAAAAGGTATCTGGTAGCCTGGCTTTACAGGAATTTTAACGCGTGGGATGATAGCACCGGAAGAGCAATCTATTAAGTCGATGCCCAAATCCTTAAGTCTTTTGCAAAGCTCGATGGATTGTTCCAGGTCCCAGCCGCCTGGTGTCCAGTCAGTTGTTGAAATCCTTACAAAAACGGGGAGGCCTGAAGGCCATATATCTCTAACGCTCTTTGCAACAGTCAGAGGGAATCTGAGGCGGTTTTCCAGACTTCCTCCATACTCATCGTTTCTGTGATTACTGAGCGGAGACAGAAACTCGTGCAGCAAATAACCATGTGCCATATGAATTTCAATTACTTCGAACCCGGCAGTCCTGCTCAGATGGGTTGCATTTTTAAACTGCTCTAAAACTGTGTTCAGGTCATTATTGTCCATTTCCCTGGGCATGGAATATTCCTGGTCAAAAGGTATAGGACTTGGTGCAAGGATCTGCCAGCCTGGGGTTAAAGGTTTCCCACCCAGGAACGGGGCCGCTGTTGAGGCTTTCCTGCCTGCGTGTGCAATCTGAATACCAGGAATGGAATTCTGGCTTTTTATGAATGAAACAACCGGCTTTAGTGAATCACTGTGTTTTTCAGACCATATGCCTAAATCACCGGGGGAGATTCTCCCTTCAGGTGAAACTGCAGTCGCTTCAGAGATAACAACGGCAGCCCCGCCAACGGCTCTGCTGCCTAAATGCACCAAATGCCAGTCATTTGCAATGCCATCCTCGCTCGAATACTGACACATTGGGGAAACAAAAATACGGTTTTTGAAAACGGTATCTCTTATTTTGAGGGGAGAAAAAAGCATACTTCCCATAGTTATTCTCTCAGGTTAATACAGCAAATAAAAAAATATTATTATAAATTTAACAAATGTGGAAGAAATTGTAATATTTATTATGCCCTGAAAATTTTTTTTATTTTCTTTACGATTCCTCCAGCCAGCATCCGGTTAGTATTTATCACTATATTTCTCGTAATCAATAAAATATCTTTGTCTCCAGCCCAGTGTTTTTGAACAATCTGCGGATGAACGTCATTCAGGAGCTGATCAATGACATAGGCTGTAACTGAAATGTCATCCAGATAACCTATTGGTCCCAGAAAAGCTTCCGGCAATAAATCCAAGGGGGCAATGAAATAAGCAATTGCTGCGCCCAGTTTCAGTTTATTTGCCAATGGTACATCGGGGTCAATGACAAGCTTGCACATTAAATGGAATAAGTCGGGAGCCAGCAGTATAAATTCGCTCCATTTCTGGTCTTTTCCCGTCCTGGTATCCAGCCAGTTTTTTATCTGAATTCTGAGTTTTTGATAAAAATCTTTCTCTTTAGTATTCATAATAATTGTTATTTATTGTAATCCTTATAATATAAATATATAGCCTGGAATAAATAATCCTTAAATTTATTCTGCAGCAGGTCAAGTCTGATTGAATGATGATCCTACCGGCTGTAATTCCAGTATTTGGTATTTTACCTCCGATGAACTCAGATAAGTGCTTTACAATGTTACTGAATTATTATAGCTTTGCATATTAGCAACAATTCTATTGAAACCATGAAACAATTCTTTAAATTTATGTTTGCCTCAATGCTGGGCACATTCCTGATGATCATTATAACAGCAGTAATATTCTTTACTTTTGTTGTGATTGCGGTCTCCGGCCTGCAAAGAGAGAAGACAGAGTCCATACCATCGCATTCCATTATTAAGATAAAACTGGATTATTCAATTCCCGACAGGACTTCCGCAAATCCCTTTCCAGGCATTTTTTCAGGTACCCTGAGCATGAGCAGGAAGCTGGGATTAAATGACATAATTCAGAACATCAGGAAGGCGAAAAATGACCAGGATGTTGATGGGATCTATCTGGATCTGAATAATTTTATGCCAGGAGGGATGGCAACTGTTGAAGCTATCCGCAGGGAGCTCGTTGACTTCAAACGGTCCCGCAAGTTTATTATAGCTTTTGGCAATGACATTTCCCAGAATGCCTATTATCTGGGATCTGTTGCTGACAGAATATATCTGAATCCTGAAGGCGGCCTAGATTTTAAGGGGATCAGTGCTGAATTAGTGTTTTTCAAAAAAACGCTTGATAAACTTGAAATTGAGCCTCAGATATTCCAGTACGGGAAATATAAAAGTGCCACTGAACCTTTTAAGTTTGACAGAATGAGTGAGGACAATAAGAAGCAAACCACGGAGCTGCTGAATTCTATTTACGGGAACATGATCAAGATGATAAGTGAAAGCAGGCATATTCCCCAGGATGAACTGAATAAAATATCTACCGGACTGTTAATCAGAACCCCTGAGGATGCGACAAAATTACACTTTATTGACTCTTTGATTTACAGTGATCAGGTTATGGACGAATTGAAGGCCAAAACAGTCGGGTCAAAATCAAACAGGCTCAGCCTGGTCTCAATCGAGGATTATAACGATGTAACGGAAAAGAGTAGTTATTCAGGCAGAAACAGGGTTGCCGTAATTTATGCAAATGGTGATATTCAGAATACACAGGGAAGTGAAACAGTAATAGGCACAGAAAATATTGCTGAGGCGATACGTACTGCAAGGGAAGATAAAAACATCAGAGCCATTGTTATGCGCGTCAATTCTCCTGGCGGGGATGCTTTAGTGGCGGATGAGATCTGGCGTGAGGTTGTAAGGGCTAAAAAGGAGAAGCCTTTTATTATCTCAATGGGAAATTATGCTGCTTCGGGAGGATATTATATTGCCTGTGCCGCAGATACAATAGTCGCAGAGCCAAATACAATAACCGGTTCAATTGGTGTATTCGGTATAATACCTAACATGGAAGGCTTTTTTAAGAATAAACTGGGTATTACTTTTGACAGGGTTAAAACGGGAAAATATTCGGACCTGGGAAGTACTACCAGACCATTCAGTGCCGAGGAGAAGGCCATCATTCAGAAAGAGATTGACCGTGTTTATGAAACCTTCGTAAAAAAAGTGGCAGATGGAAGAAAGAAGACTTTTGCACAAGTTGATGATATAGCACAGGGCCGCGTGTGGACGGGTGTTCAGGCTAAGGAAAGAGGTCTGGTTGATATTATTGGAGGCCTGGATGATGCCGTTAAGGTTGCAGCCTCCAGGGCCAAAATCGGCCAATTCTCAATTGTGGAATATCCCAGGAAAAGAGGGTTTCTAAAGTCAATTCTGGAAGATATTTCTTCTGAGACTGAAGAAAGTATAATGAAGCTTAAACTGGGTGATAATTTCAGATACTATAAGAGCCTTCAGCAGGCTACTGATCTCCAGGGTGTTCAGGCCCGGTTGCCTTATGATATAGGTATCTATTAAAATCCACCTGCAAAATCCAATGAAATGCTGCCGGTCAGATATTACCGGAAGCATTTCATTGGACCTTTACTACTGCATTTCAATAAGTATTTTTCGAAAATTAACCGCTACATAAGATCAGGTTTGAAGCTGTATATTTTTCCTTATATTTGTAATTATAAAAGATTAAATAAAGGAATAATATGAAATTCTATATTTATTTTTCATTAGCGGGGCTGGTACTTACCATGAATACATTTGCACAATCACCGGAGAGAAAAGATGTTCCGTTAAAATACCAATGGAATCTATCAGACATTTATGCATCTGAGGATCAATGGATGGCTGAAAAGAGCAGTATCCGGAATAATCTCGGAGAGTTGAGCAAATTTAAGGGACATTTGGGTGACAATGCAGAAACTCTGAGCAAAGCCCTTACTTTGTATTTCAGTACATTAAAGCAGTTTTACAGATTATCCGATTATTCGGCCAGGCTGAGTGATGAGAATCTGAAAATTGCCAAAAACCAGTCGCTTAATGAGATGGCTTCAGCATTGGGAGCCGAGTTCTCAGAAAAAACTTCATTTATTAGTCCGGAAATATTACGTATTGACCAGAACCGGATCCAGGGCTTTTTTAAGGAAAGAAAGGATTTAGCAGAATTCAGTATGTTTGTTGATGACATTCAAAGACTTAAAAAACATACACTTACCGAAGCTGAAGAAAAGATTCTTGCAAGTTTCAGGCTCACAAGTGATACCCCAAGTAATGTATACAATATATTTACAAATGCTGAGATGCCATACCCAAAAGTAAAGATTGGGGATAAAGAAAATGTTGAACTTTCAGCTGCATCGTATACCAGGTACCGTTCTTCTGAAAACAGGTCAGAAAGGGAGAATATTTTCCGTGAGTTCTTCACGGGTTATTCAAGATTCCAGAATGCCCTGGGCGCTAATCTTGCAGGTAAAGTAAAAACGGATTATGTGTATGCCAGGAACAGGAATTATGCTTCCACGCTGGAATACGGTCTCAGCGGTGCAAATATTCCGGTTACGGTTTATGAAAATTTGATTAATCAGATACATAACAATCTTCCGACCCTGCACAGGTTTCTGAATCTGAAGAAAAAAATGCTTGGAGTGGATACCTTGCATTATTATGATCTTTACACTCCGATAGTGAAGCAGGTAAAGATGAATTATACTATTGAGGAAGGTCAGAAAGTAATTCTTGAAGCATTGAAACCCATGGGAGATGAGTACCTGGGCACTCTTAAAAAAGCATTTGAAGGCAGATGGATTGATTTTATGCCGACGCCCGGCAAACTAAGCGGTGCCTATTCCTCAGGTGCATCATATGATGTTCATCCATTTATTTTGACAAACTGGACTGATGACTATGAATCGGTTTCAACATTAGCCCATGAGCTGGGTCATTCAATGCATAGCTACCTGTCCAACAAAAATCAGCCT
>JBLMZM010000062.1:0-21511 GCA_050258815.1 Ignavibacteriales bacterium | reverse complement strand
TCTCAGAACACCTAAGTAAAGGCCGGTACAGCTTCGAGTGGAATGCAATGGGTTATGCAAGCGGTATTTATTACTATACGCTCAGGTGCGGTGACATGGTATCAGCCAATAAGCTCATTCTGTTGAAATAATACTGATGAATATAAATTAAATTCAGAGGCGCAGGAGACTGTGCCTCTGATTATAAATAATTTGAGTGGATAACGGCATTACTCCGGAAAGAACATGGAGCTGACAAAGATATCCTGAAAGTCCTCCCTGCCAGATATCCCGATGTATTCAACTGTTTGGGAAATCCCTTCGGCTTTTTGCCTGGCTTCCTCAGATAGCAGTACGGCTTCGGCTCCGGCAAGCGCCGCGTTGCCTATAAACCTTATTGCACCGGCATTTACATTTGGCAGAAGTCCCGTTTCAATGGCATCCTCTCCCTTCAGGTGGTTGCCAAAGGCTCCGGCCACATAGACCTCCTTTATATCCTTTTCCTCAACATCAAGTTCTTTAATCAGTATTGCGATGCCCGCGGCAATGGCGGCTTTTGCCAGCTGCACTTCACGCACATCCTTCTGGGTCAGGAGCACTTCACTGCCTGAGACAGAAATATTATTGGTGCCATTCCCTGCAGGAACGATGCGGCCTCTGAGCTCCCGGCTTACACTTTCAGGCAGTTCACCGGCATCTGGTATCCTGCCGCTTTTGTCAATTAACCCGGCACGGATGAACTCAATTATAAGATCATGCAGGCCCGATCCGCAAATGCCCCTGGGACTTACGTTCCCGATTACCGCCAGCTTTAATTCCCCGTTACTTATCCGGGCGCGTTCAATTGCACCGCGTGCTGCCCTCATGCCGTATTCAATGCCTGCTCCCTCCCAGGCAGGGCCTGCAGGCGAGGCGCAGCAGAGTATTCTTTTCTTCGAGCCCAGCACTATTTCGCCGTTGGTGCCGATGTCTACTACAAGACTGATGTCATCCTTTTTCTCAAGATCCAGTACTGTCAATACACCTGTGATGTCGCTTCCCACATAGCTGCCAAGATCAGGCAGGAAGTAGAGAGTGCCGCTGCTGTTTATATTTATGCCAAGTTCCTTTGACTTCAGGCTAACGGATCGCTGAATTACCGGGACGTAGGGGCTGAAGGCAATGTTGCCTGGGTAGACGTTCATGGCAATGTGTCTCATAATCGTATTGCCGGCCACGGTAATTTTATAAATTGAAGAGTTCTCAATTCCGGTTTCTGTGCACAGCTCTTCAATCATAGCATTGATACGGGCAATGATGAGGTCATGGAGTATCTGCAGTCCTTTGCTATTATTTATTATATAATTAATCCTTGAAATAACGTCCGCTCCATAGGCCTGCTGGGGATTAAGAGCCGAGCTGACGGCGCATACCCCGCCCGTGTTGAGATTAAGTAGCCTGGCTGCAAGTGTGGTTGTTCCAATATCCAGTGCCACGCCGTAAAGAACCCCCGTAGTGTCGCCGGGTTCAGCTGAAAGGAGCCTGGTGCCTTCAGTTACGCATGTAAGCCTGAAATTGTTATCCCTCAAAATGTGCGGAATATTCCGGATAGTGTTAAAATCATAGTCGCTTATTTCATAGCCGGCGCCACGAAGGGTATATAGAAGTTTGTCAAAATCAAAATAGTTTTCATTAAGCTCCGGTTCAGGCACTTTAATAAAAACCTTTTTAATTCCGGGATTAAGAGGGAATGTTCCTCTTCTGCCCTCAGTCATTATCCTGTAGTCAAAGGATTGTGAGTCTTCGGGTATAAAACAGACTATATTGTCACTAATAGCGGTTTTGCAGGAGAGCCTGACCCCCTCGTCAAGTTCTTCTTTTTTAAGGAGTGCTTCCTCTTCAATAGCCGGAGGCTTAATTCCTTCCTTAACTATTACTCTGCATTCACCGCAGCTGCCCAGTCCCCCGCAGGAGGATTCAATGCCGATGCCAAGTTCCAGGGCCGCATCGCGCACTGAGGTGCCTTCATCAAAATAGCCCGTTTTATTGCCGGGAAGAAAGACAATTCTGTGCTGCTTCATTCATGCTTTCCGAATTCTAAGTTGAGCAGTTCCTGAAACCGCGGCCAGGGGGAGAATACCTCCGGGCCGGGATCCATGGCCTTTTTAATTCTTTCTTTTGAAGTCATAGAAACGCCTGATAAATAATTGAGTCGAAAAAATGATTGTTACAGGTATGGCATTAAGAAAAAGCCATTGCCCGAGTTCAGAAAATCCGAATAAAATATACTGTAATTGGCAGGAACGTGCAAGAATGTGGCAGTATGAGGCCCTTATATTTTAATGGAAAAAGTTTCTGTTTCTTCTTTTGTGCTCTTATGTTTATATTTAGCAGTAAAAAAAGAATAACTAAAGATCAAAAACTATAAACCAAGAGTTACCACAATGAATGAACCAAATGTTAGCGTAGGCATATTGACCGGTGAGAAGATAAGTTTCGAACTTTACGGTGATTTTTCCTCATTCGGTTTTAAGAACACATTCAGCGGCAGATATGTTGCGCGTCTGGAAGACGATGTAATCATTATTGAAGGAGGCGAAGAGGTCTATAAGGTTACCGGAGAGATCGCATTCAATCCTTCCGACATTAAATCCGAATCTTTTCTTATCAGAGAAGTGGTCATCGGCGTCAAATTCCACTGGGAACAGAAAGAAAACCAGAGATTTGCCGGTGTATTGAAGCTCATCAAGGAAAACGACAAGATAACAGCCGTAAACACATTGCCGGTGGAATCATATCTGACCAGCGTTATTTCCTCTGAAATGAGCGCCACAAGCTCACTCGAACTGCTGAAGGCTCATTCAATAATTTCGCGCAGCTGGCTGCTTGCGCAGATAGAAAAAGCAAAGAATGTTGAAGCCGGTCAGGAAACATATTCCTCCACTTTCCAGACCGAAGATGAGTACATCAAGTGGTATGACAAGGAAGATCATACGCTCTACGACGTATGTGCCGATGATCATTGCCAGAGATACCAGGGCATGACCAAGGCCTATACGGATAAGGTAAAAGAAGCAATTGAGGAAACCCAGGGAATTGTGCTGTTCTATAACGACAGGATCTGCGATACCCGTTATTCAAAATCCTGCGGCGGAATTTCGGAAGCCTTTGAAAACGTCTGGGAACCGGTAAAACACCCATATTTATCACAGGTAGTTGACTACAAATATGATCCTGAAAACTTCGACGTGGATTTTTCCGACGAGAACAGCGCTGATAAATGGATCCGTTCAAATCCTCCTGCTTTCTGCAATACACAGGATCAGAAGGTGCTTTCACAGGTATTGCTGAAATACGACCAGAAAACCACCGATTTTTACCGCTGGAAGGTTGAGTATACGCAGGAAGAGCTGGTAAACCTGATAAAAGAAAAAAGCGGCCTGGATTTTGGGCAGATCATTGACCTCATACCGGTTGAAAGGGGTTACTCCTCCAGACTTATAAAGCTTAAAATTGTAGGAACCAAAAAGACTCTGACCGTTGGCAAGGAGCTTGAAATAAGGCGCATGCTTTCACCAAGCCACCTTTACAGTTCCGCTTTTGTAGTGGATAAGGAAAACGTAGAAAACGGCATTCCCGGAAAATTCATATTAACCGGTGCCGGCTGGGGCCACGGCGTGGGTTTATGCCAGATAGGTGCTGCTGTAATGGGTGAAATGGGGTATAATTTCGATGAAATTCTCCTGCACTACTTTAAGGGTGCAAAGCTCAAAAAAATATATTAGGATCCTGCAGCCTGATGTGCCGTATTTCAGGTAATATATTGTATTGGAACTGATTCCCGCCACATATTATGATGGCGGGATAGGAATAGATGGTATTTTTTTATATTGATGTTAAGACGGCAAGTTCCTATTTTATATCAGGTAGTCAGTGAAATTACCGGGGGAGCCCAAAAAGGCTCCTCCTTATTTTTGATATTAATGAGGGAATATATTTTTTATAGATGACATTTCTTAATCCTGCGGTATTAATAGGGCTTATTGCCACGGCCATTCCGGTTTTACTACATCTGTTGAATTTAAGGAAGTTAAAACGGATTGAATTCAGCACGCTTACATTCCTTAAGGAACTCCAGAAAAACAAGATCCGAAAGATAAAATTAAAACAATGGCTCCTTCTGGCATTGAGGTTTCTTATAATCCTGCTGGTTGTATCTTCCTTTGCAAGGCCTACGCTGCAGGGGGTTTCAATCGGAGGGACTACCTCCTCTGCCAAGACTACGGCGGTGTTTATACTGGATAACACCTTCAGCATGTCGGTAATAGGCGAAAAGGGCTCAAATTTCAACCGTGCCAGGCAGGTAATTAAAACGCTCCTGAATGAACTTCAGGAAGGGGACGAGGTTGTTTTAATACCCGTTGCCGGGGCCCCGGAAGATATAAAGCCAACTACAAACCTGTCTGAATTCAGGAAAAAACTGGATGCAACGGATATCTCATTTGTAAGCGGCACGCTGAACAGCGCACTTATTAAGGCCGGCACACTGCTTTCTGAATCCCATAACTTCAACAAAGAGGTCTATCTTCTTACGGATTTTCAGAAAAGCAACCTTTATGAGCCCAGCCAGCCCTTGTCCAACCTGAGTGAGCTGTATAACGACAAGGTAAAGCTTTATACGTTTAATTTCTCGGGCAGGGACGTCTATAACCTCGGCATAAATAACCTCGAAGCCAATAACCAGATATTTGAAAAGGGCAAAACCATAAGTTTTACGGCCCCGGTGACAAATTATTCCAACCGGAGCGCGGTTAATTCAGTTGCCTCGCTTTTCATTAACGGGGAAAGGAGCGCACAGCAGAGTGTAACACTTGAACCGGGTGAAACGAGAAATGTTATGTTCGAGACCATATTAAAGTCGGCCGGATATACCGACATTACGGCTGAGCTCGAGGACGATGACATTATGCAGGATAACAGACGTTATCTGAACCTGATGATTCCGGAGAAGATTTCGGCAGTTATGTTTACTGATGCCGATGCCGACTCACGGTTTGCCAGCCTGGCACTTTCGGCAGGCAGTGAAAACGGCAGCATAGAGGTCACAAAAAGAAACTTTAACCAGATTTCCTCTGTTAATCTGAATAGTTATGACGTTGTAATTGTTATAGGTTCTGAATCTGACACACACCTTGAAAGGCTGTCGGAATATCTTCAAAACGGGGGCAGCGTATTTGTAATGCCGGGATCAGGATCGAACCTGGTTAATTTCAGGAACCTGTTATCCAGACTGAAACTTCCTGAGCCGGCATCCATAGCCGGAGCCCTCAATTCTCCCCTTAATGCAACTGTTTTTGACAGGGTCGACTATGAGCATCCAATATTTTCTGATCTGCTGGCAAAATCAGCAAAAAAACAGGTGGAATCCCCTGATATTTATTATTATTTCAGGATGGGGACGCAGGGAGTGGGGAAAAACATAATATCATTGCCCGATAATTCTGCGTTTTTGAGTGAATATACTGTGGGCAAGGGCAGGGCTTTACTGCTGAATGTGGCGCCCGTGCTTAGCTGGAGCAACTTTCCGCTGAAGGGCCTTTTTGCCCCGCTGATGAATAAGGCGGTTTTTTACCTGGCCTCAAAGGATAATCACATAAACAGTTTTATAGCCGGTGAAACGGTTAACATAGACGTACGGAATAATACCCTGCCTCAGCTCAGGATATCGAGGCCCGACAAAAATGATGAGATAATAAATCTTGATGATCTGAAACAGAACTATATTACTTACAGAAACACCAGCATAGCGGGAAATTACAGGGTATATTCGGGAAATAAGATCGTGGATTATTTTTCCGTTAATACCAATCCGGCTGAATCGGGTCCCAAAAGCCTCACCACAGGAGAGTTTGACGATTATCTTAAAAAAGTCGGCTTTAAGGGCAAGGAGTTCAGGCTGGATGTAAATGAGAATTACACGCGCAGGATACAGCAGGCCAGGTTTGGCTCGGAATTGTGGAGATATTTCCTGTTCGGAGCCCTTTTACTGGCACTAGCAGAAATGATGATATCCAGAAGCGCAAAAAAGGACATGGTTTAGTGTCCGTAATTAAAATCCCGCGGCACATGGGCTGCGGAGTTTTTGAATGAAAGGAAGATATGATAGAAATACCCAAAAAAGTAGCTGAAAAAGCAATTTTAGTATCACTGAATACGAGAGAGTATTCGAAACAGGAAGTTGAGGAACACCTGGACGAGCTGGAAATGCTGGCCAGTACGGCCGGAGCAGAAAGCAGACTGAAGGTGATCCAGGACAGGGACAGGATAGAGCCTGCTTTTTACCTGGGAAAGGGAAAGGCTGAGGAGCTGGCCCAGCTCGTTGAATTCAACGACATAGATATTGTCATTTTCGACGACGACCTGACCCCGGTGCAGGTAAGAAACCTTGAAAGGCTGATAAACAAGAAAATAATAGACAGAAGCGGCCTGATACTGGATATATTTGCTACCAGGGCACAGACCCGTGAGGCCAAAACGCAGGTTGAGCTGGCTCAGCTGCAGTATATGCTGCCCAGGCTGACGAGGGCATGGACCCACCTTTCGAAGCAGTACGGCGGTATAGGAACCAAGGGGCCCGGTGAAACACAGATTGAGACCGACAGGAGAATGATCCGCACCAGGATCAGCATGCTGAAGGAAAAACTGGAAAAGATCGAATCCCAGAGGCAGACCAGGAGTTCAAACCGCAGGGAATTTTTCAGGGCATCCCTTGTAGGTTACACGAATGCCGGAAAATCAACGCTTCTGAATCTGATGACAGACGCGGATGTGCTGGCAGAAAACAAGCTTTTTGCAACGCTGGATTCCACAACGCGTGCACTGAAGCTGAATAACCACAACACCATACTCCTCAGTGATACTGTCGGATTCATCCGTAAACTGCCCCATCACCTGATTGCTTCTTTCAAGAGCACGCTGAATGAGGTAATGGAAGCCGATATCATTCTGCACGTCATTGACGTCTCACATCCCTTCTATGAGGATCACATAGCAGTAGTGGATCAGACGCTGAAGGAGCTGGGCGCCGAGAAGAAACTGCAGATAAAGGTGTTCAACAAGGTGGACGCGCTTGAGGACAGGACGCGCATGGATTACATACTGCGCAGGTATAAAAACAGCATTTTTGTTTCCGCCGAAAGAGGGATAAACATCAGCGGACTGAAGGAAAAAATTGCTGCGGTTATTGAGGACGCATTTAAGGAGGAAACAGTCGAACTGGAACTTAATGATTCCAAAACGGTGGCCAGGATTCATTCTCTTGCCGACGTTATCAATACGACTTACGATGAGGACAAAATTCTGATCAAATACAGGGCAAACAGTGCTTCATCAAACAAAATAAAGAGAATGATCAATGAAAAGACCAATTTTGGAGGTTGACGGTAATTCCCTCAGTCTGGAAAAAATCGAATTCTTTCTCAGAGAAAATCCGCGCGTGGTTCTGACCAGGGATTCTGAAAAGAAAATCAACAGGGCGAGGGCCCTGGTTGAAAAGTGGGTTGAAAGCGGGCAGGTTATCTACGGCGTAACGACCGGTTTCGGTGAATTTGCTAATGTTAATATTTCCAGGGAGGACCTGGCCGGACTGCAGGAAAACCTTATTTTAAGTCATTCGGTGGGAACTGGTGAAAACCTGCCCCCCTTTATAGTAAAAATCATGATGCTGCTGAGGGTTAATGCCCTGGCCAAGGGATACTCCGGCATCAGGCTTTCGACTCTCAGGCTCCTGCTGGATATGATGAACAATAACGTCATCCCGGTTGTACCCTCACAGGGTTCGGTAGGTTCAAGCGGGGACCTGGTTCAGCTCTCGCACCTGGTGCTGGCAATGATAGGAAAGGGCAGGGTACAGCTGATAGAGGATATAAACAGCGAAAAGGCACCCGTTACAAGGATCCTTTCTGCCAGGGCCGGGCTAAAAAAAACCGGTCTCGAACCCGTCAGGCTGGCCGCAAAGGAAGGGCTGGCGCTCATAAACGGTACGCAGATGATGACCTCTTTTGCTGCTTTTATATGCATTCAGGCCGGAAAACTAATAAAAACCGCCGACATCAGTGCGGCACTTACTCACGAGGCCCTGAGGGCGACTGACAAGGCTTTCGACCATAAACTGCACGAACTGAGGCCATATCCGGGACAAATAGAGACCGCAGAGAACATACTCCGGCTCATTAAGGACAGCGAAATAAGAAAATCCCACATTGAAGGCGACCTGCGGGTGCAGGATGCCTACTCGCTCAGGTGCATACCGCAGATACACGGGGCTTCCAGGGACGCCATCAATTATGTCCGCTCGCGCGTGGAAATTGAAATCAACTCGGCCAATGACAATCCAATAATTTTCCCTGAGACAGAAGAGCACATTGAAGGTGGTAATTTCCACGGCCAGCCCATGGCACTCGCTATGGATTTCATGTGCATCGCACTTTCAGAGCTGGCAAATGTTTCCGAAAGAAGGATTGAAAGGATGGTAAATGGTGCTCTCAGCGGGCTGCCCCGTTTTTTGGCCAGAAAAGGGGGACTGAATTCCGGTTTAATGATTGCGCAGTATACGGCTGCCAGTCTGGTTTCGGAAAATAAGGTGTTGTGTCATCCGGCCAGTGTGGATTCCATACCGACCTCTGCAAACCAGGAGGATCATAACTCCATGGGTTCCATCGCCGCACAGAAGTGCTACAGGGTAATGCAGAACCTGCAGTCGGTCCTGGCAATTGAGCTCCTGACAGGCGCACAGGCAATTGAATTCCACAAACCGTTAAAATGCGGTCTGGGAACCGGAATTGCGTATAATGCGGTGAGAAAATCGGTACCCTCTATGGAAAAAGACAGGGTGGTATATATTGACGTTCAGAAGGTGCTTGCCATGATAAAATCGGGCTCTATACTGGAGCAGGTTCAGAAGAAGGTAGACCTGAACTGACTTTTTTGTGTCTAGAAGGCTCAGGGGTGCTGGAATAGCAGGAGCTTACCGGCGCCCCGGCTGAAATTATTGCCGTCCTTTCGAATATCCGCACTTTTATCCAGCAGGAATTCAAGAAATTTATTGTTTACTGCGATCAGACTGGTGCCGTATATCTGCTCGAAACTCTCAAGAACGGCTGCCTGCTGGTATAATTTTACGAATTTTGCGACCCCGTAAGTTTCTATCATATACTTCGCAAAGGCTCCGGCCATGGGATAGGAATTCTTCAGGATTTTTTCGGGCTCATCATTGGTAATTATGCTGTATGGTGTGCTGATGCTGCCTTCTGAGAGTCTTTGTCTGGCGAAATCATAAAGATCCATCCCATCCCAGTGATCTTCAATCCAGACTGCAATACCCTCGGAAGTAATCCATTTAAAAGGGCCCCTTATTCCGAGGCCGAAGTACTTATCCACGATAAAGTGGGTGAGTTCGTGTTTGCCCATGACGTTCGAAAGAGAATAGTCATCCACTCCGTAAATGGCGTCATAGATGCCTATTTCGTGTCCGTTTCCATACTGACCGGCGTCTGTGATCCTGTCATATTCCTCAAAACTGCTGAAAATAAAGAAAATTGCCCTGAAATTATGATCCAGCAGGTGCAGCCTGTTTAGAATTTCAAGATAATTGTTTTCCTGCCTGCTGGCTATTATCTGTATTCTTTCACTGCTCCTGGAGGCGGGGCGGTAAAAGAAATCAAAATGTTTGGTGTGGTATGGGATCCAGTCCCCTTCCTGAAGGATTTTCCCGGGCCGGTTCCTTTCCACGAAACTGCTGCTGCAACCAATAATTACTGCAGTTAAAAGTATAAAGGCAAATAAATATTTCGCTTTCATTTCTTCTGAATATTGTAAAATTTTATTGTCATAGTCCCGACCGTATCTGAAATTTTATCCGGAGTACCAGGCTGGCGGAATGCTCTTAAAAATAAATTTCAATAATTTCCTGTGCACAATCAAATGAATTGTTTTTCCCCTGATTTACCACTGTGCCCATAACCGCCCGGATATTAACCAACTGTTCAATAATAACCATAAAGGGGGATGAAATAGTGCCCTTTTCCGCTTAATTCGGGCAAAAAACACGTAATAAACGTCTTTAAGCTTATGGCATATCTATTGAATAAATAATTGAACAACATGGCAAAAAAAGTACAAGATATGGACCAAAATTTGGATGCCTCGCTCATCCCGGAGACTAAAAAGAGTATGATTAATCCGAAAGTCTTTTTAATCGGACTCCCGGTTTTTATTATCCAGCTGGTTGTTGTCTATTTCGTAACGGCGAATATTCTTTTAAGCAAGATGCCGGCCGGAAAAGAAACAATGCCGGCTTCAGAAACTGCTTCAGCCAAGACTGCCGCTGAAAGCAAGGCCCCCGAACTTCCGGGCAAGATCTTCTCCATTGAAGATCAGATAGTCAATCCCGCAGGAACGAACGGCCAGAGACTGCTGCTGACCTCAATAGGTCTGGATGTAGCACTGGGTGAGGAAAAAGAAGCAGAACTGCAGAAGAAATTTGAGGAAAAGAAGATTATCGTTCAGGACATTATTAATACCACGCTGGCCAGCAAGACGGTTGCCCAGTTAAACAGCATTACCTACAGGGATTCAATAAAAACCGAGATAATGCATTCTATAAAATCGCGTGTTTCAGGCTTGAAAATAAACAACATATTTTTCAGTAAGTTTATAATTCAATAACTATGGCAGAAGTTTTATCGCAGCAGGAAATAGATCAACTTCTTAATAAGATGAAGACCGGCGGGGAGCAGACCCCGACGGCCATGCCCGATAAAGAAGCTATACCATTTGATTTCAGGTTACCCAACAGGATTTCCAAAAATCAGCTGAGAACCATACGCAATATTCATGAAAATTTTTCTGAAAGTCTTAGTTCATTCCTGCTTTCGAAGCTGCAGGCCATAGTTAACATAAACGTTATATCTGTGGATCAGATATACTACTCGGAATACGTGCTGTCGGTATCCAATCCGGCGTGTCTTTTTACCTTTGACATAAAAAACACGGACATAAAAGGTATACTTGAACTGAGTCCCGAACTGGCTCTTGCACTTGTAGACCGCCTGCTGGGCGGCAATGGTTCGGGCACCAAGCAATCCAAGATCATTACGCCTATTGAGCAGAAGGTGCTCTACGTGGTAGTAGAGAAGATTATGGTTGATCTGAAGAAAGCCTGGCAGATAATTGGCGAATACGACTTTGAAATAGAACGTTTTGAGCCCGATATAGATTTTGCGCAGATCACCTCACAGAGTGAAAGCGTTCTGCTGATCTCTTTTGAGATATTCATTGGTGAGCAGTCCTACCTGATGAATCTCTGTTTTGCCACCTTTGCCTTTGACGCAATACTGTCGAAGATGTCAAACCAGAAATTATCATCAATCAGGCCCGTAAAATACAACGGTACCACGGCCAGAAGCATAATAAATACGCATCTTCAGAAGACCTTTCTGAATCTGACGGTTGAATTCGGCACAACGGCCATTTCGATGCAGGAGCTGATGGATCTGGAAAAGGGGGATATAATAAGGCTCAACAAAAAAATTGGTGATGACCTAAAGATCAAGGTCGCCGACAGGATACTGTTCCTGGGGCAGCCCGGAATGGTCAACAAGCACAAAGCCGTAAAGATATCACATAAGATTGAAGGCAAGGAAAAGTAATTTTGCGAATTACGTCCGGCGAAGAGAAATCCGGGCGTTAAATGGGATGAAACAGCGGTAATTATCGCCGTAATTTCTAAGAATTTATCAATGGAGAGTATAAAATGCCTATCGATGATGGCATAAATGGTTTTGATCAGTTAGCTGACGACAAAATTGTAGGCGGGGTGGCTGATTTTTCGGAATTCGACGAGTCGACGAACCGGAGTACGGTACCGAATGACAAGCTGGAATTCCTGAAGGACCTCCAGCTTAACGTTTATATTGAACTCGGCCGCACACAGATGCAGATCAAGGACATACTGGAACTTGAAAGGGGCTACGTCATTGAGCTGGATAAGCTGGCCAGTGAGCCCGTGGATATTTTTGTAAATAACAAAAAGATAGCCGAAGGTGAAGTCGTGGTTATTGACAAGCACTTTGGTATACGCATTACCAACCTTGTGGATACTAACGACAGACTGAAAGGAATTGCCTGATGGAATTTTTTAATATCATTAAGATTATATTTCTGTTAATCCTTATACTGGGACTCATGTATGGCACGCTTTATATGGCCAAGAGGTATTTCTTTTCTTTCGACAAGAATACCAAAAAGCTGGTCAGGATCAGGGTGCTCAGCACGCAGATGATAATGCCCAAGAAGTTTATACAGGTAGTACAGGTGCACGATAAGGTTCTGGTTCTGGGCGTCAGTGATCATTCGATTAATCTCCTTCAGGAGTACAACGGCACGATAGTCAGCAGTCTCATGGAGGATGAGGCCGCCAGGGGAAACTTTAAGGATAATCTTAAAGAAAATTTCGTAGATATCCTGAAAAAAAACCTGGGGATGAGATGAAGTATCTGTTTGTTGTGATGGTCCTTGTCTTTCAGCTTTCGTTTCTAAGTAATAATAGTTTCGCTCAGGCTAAGACGATCCCTTTTCCCAAAATAGGCATAGATGTAGGTACTGCAAACAACCCGCAGGACGTATCGGTTACTATTCAGATGCTGGTGCTTCTGACTGTTCTTTCGCTTGCACCGTCGATATTGATAATGACTACCTCATATCTGCGCCTTATCGTGGTTTTTCATTTTCTAAAGACCGCGCTCGGTACGCAGCAGATGCCTCCGGGACAGATGCTGGCAGGGGTGGCGCTGTTTATAACGTTTTTTGTCATGGCCCCGACCTGGACAAAAGTCAACACCGAGGCCTTGAAACCTTATATGGAAGGCAAAATGTCCATGGAAGCCGCCTATGACAAGGGTATTGAACCGATCAGGCAGTTCATGTTCCGCAATGTAAGGGATGCCGATCTGGAACTCTTCCTGGGGCTTTCGAATATGCAGAGGCCCAAGAACCGTCAGGAACTGCCGACTTACGTGCTGGTTCCGGCATTTGCAATAAGTGAACTGAGGGCAGGTTTTATAATTGGATTTTTCCTTTTTATCCCGTTTCTGATGGTGGACATGATAGTCTCAAGCGTTCTTATGTCAATGGGTATGATGATGCTGCCCCCTATGCTTGTGTCGCTGCCCTTTAAGATACTGCTTTTCATATTGGTGGACGGGTGGAATCTGGTAATTGGATCAGTAGTAAGGAGTTTTGGCTGATGACTGAAGAATTAATCGTCGAAATTTTGACGGACGTATTTTATACGACATTTTTAATTTTATTGCCGATTCTGGGCGTTTCACTCATTGTCGGTATATTTATTTCCATCTTTCAGGCCGCGACCTCGATCCAGGAAATGACCCTGACCTTCGTGCCTAAAATACTAGTAACGGCCGTGGTATTAATACTCATGCTGCCGTGGATGATGGATAAGATGATATCAATTACGCTGCGGTTTTTCAACATGTTCAGTACCGTGATCAGGTGATATGAACATACTTGTCAACGACTTCGTAATCACATTGCTGATCTTCCTGAGGATTATTGCGGTTTTCAGTTCCGCTCCGATTTTCAGCAACCAGTCATTCCCTGCACTTGGAAAAATATTCCTTGCGGGGGTCGTTGCATATATGACGTTCCTTACGCTGGATATACAGAAGATACACGTTGACATAGATTTCTTTTCCATCGCCCTGTTCGGATTAAAGGAAGTCGTTACGGGACTCATCATGGGATTTACGCTTAACCTGGTTTTCTACGGAATATCCTTTGCCGGAATGCTTATAGGCACGGATATGGGTCTGAATATGGCAAGTGTGCTTAATCCCATGCAGGAAACCGAGGTAAACGTGGTAGGCCAGCTTATAGATATATTTGCAATAATGATATTCTTTATGATCAACGGCCATCATTACATAATAAGGGCCGTGGTAACCTCATTTAAGATTATACCGCTCGGCAAGTATTCGCTTACACAGCCGGCCTTTGACCTGTTTATCAAGTATACTGCAGCTGTATTTGTTATTGCCGTAAAGATAGCCTCTCCCATTATGGTCTCTTACTTCCTTGTCCATCTTGCAGAAGGCATCATTGCAAGGGTAATCCCGCAGATGCAGGTATTTTTTGTCACCCAGCCCTTAAAGCTGGGCATCGGTTTTCTGCTGCTCATATGCATTCTGCCAATTTATATGTTCTTTCTCAAGAACCTGCTGCAGAATTACGAAAACAGCCTTTTTGACCTTATAAAAGCAATGGGGTCCTGAGGAGATGGCTGAAGCAGACGGACAGGAAAAAACCGAACAAGCGACCGGCAAAAAGCTCAGTGAGAGCAGGGAAAAAGGCCAGGTCGCAAAAAGTGTGGAAATCAATTCCCTGGCTGTATTTACAACGGGACTCCTGCTTCTGCTGATGACGCAAAAATATCTGGGCAGTCATATCAGCAGCATGGCCATCAGCATTTTCAGCGACCTCGACAAGCTGAAACTGGAAAAAGATATGATCTCAGAGTACGCCATCAAGGGGATAGGTTTTTTTGTAGTAACCCTGGGTCCAATATTTCTGGGACTGGTCATCATATCAATAGTAGCCAGCTACGGCCAGGTGGGTTTCAGATTCAGTTTCAAGACAATAACTCCCAAGTTTGACAAGCTTAATCCCATTAGCAACATAAAAGGAATATTCTTCTCCTCGCGTTCTTTTATGGAACTGGGCAAATCATTACTGAAGCTCACAATCATCGGGGCTTTTACGTACTGGGTGCTGAAAGATTTTATTCTGACGGCCATTAATCTGGTCAATTATTCTATAGATGATCTCGTGAAGTTTATGATTGAGGCTTCCTATACGCTGCTCTGGAAGATATCGCTGGTCTTTGCCGTTGTTGCGGCCGCTGACTTCGCATTCCAGAAATACAAATACAAGCAGGACATGATGATGACCAAGCAGGAAGTAAAGGAAGAGAACATACAGACCGAAGGTAACCCGCAGATCAAGGGTAAGATCAGGGCGATGCAGATGAAGGCTGCGCGTGCAAGGATGATGAAAGAACTGCCCAAGGCTGACGTGGTAATCACCAACCCTACTCACTTTGCCATAGCGCTTAAGTATGATATGGGCAGTGACGTAGCTCCAAAGGTAATTGCAAAAGGAATGGATGAACTTGCACAGAAAATCAAGAAAGTGGCAACGGAGCACGGAATTCCGCTGCACGAGGACAGGGAACTTGCACGGGCTTTGTATAAGTCCTGCGAAATAGGCGATGAAATTCCGGGACCCCTGTTCAAGGCGGTGGCCCAGATACTGGCATACATTTTCAAACTCAAAAACGAACCTAAAAAGAAGAGTATAGTATAAGTGATGAACAGGTTAGGTAAAAATACGGATGTAATGCTGGCCTTCGGCCTTATCATGATCCTGGGATTGATGATCGTGCCGCTGCCGCCGTTTATACTGGACTTTCTTCTGGCTGTCAGTATAACGTTTTCAGTCCTTATACTGATCGTTGCCCTGTATATACAGACTCCCACTGATATTTCTGTTTTTCCGGGGCTCTTGCTAGTAATGACGCTGTTCAGGCTTTCGCTTAATATAAGTTCAACCCGTCTTATTCTGCTGGACGGGTATGCAGGCAAAGTAATCGAGTCCTTCGGTACGTTCGTCGTAGGCGGCAATTACGTCGTTGGGTTCATCATCTTTATCATACTTGTAATCATACAGTTTGTGGTTATAGTAAAAGGTTCGGGCAGAATCTCCGAGGTTGCTGCGCGTTTTACTTTGGATGCTATGCCTGGCAAGCAGATGGCCATAGATGCTGACCTGAATACGGGTTTGATTACCGAGTCCGAGGCCAGGGCCAGGCGCGAAGGTATTTCACGTGAGGCGGAGTTTTACGGTTCCATGGACGGTGCCAGCAAATTCGTAAAAGGAGATGCGGTAGCAGGCCTGATTATAAATGGCATTAATATTCTGGGCGGATTCATTATCGGTGTGGCTCAGAGGGGATTATCTTTAACCGATGCATTGCAGTCCTATACCATCTTAACCATAGGTGACGGTCTGGTTTCGCAGGTTCCAGCGCTGCTAATTTCTACTGCCGCGGGTCTCGTGGTTACAAAAAGCGCAAACACTTCGCTTGACATTCAGATGAGGACCCAGCTATTCTCAAATCCAAGGGTGTTGGGTACGGTATCAGGGGCCGTATTCATGTTCTCGCTGGTGCCTGGCATGCCTTTTTTCCCTTTCATTATTCTGGGCACTTCGCTTGGCACGGCGTCATATTTAATAAGCAGGAAGAAGAAAAATGCCCCGCCTCCTATCGAGGTCCCCGAGGAAATTGCACCGGAACCGGGTGAAGAAAAAGTTGAACAATACCTGCAGGTAGACCCGATTGAAATTGAAATAGGCTATGGTCTGATTTCACTTGTGGATGAGAATCAGGGAGGAAGCCTCTTCCAGAAAATCTCCTCGACCAGGAAGTATATAGCCCTTGAATACGGCGTACTCATACCGCCTGTAAGAGTAAGGGACAACCTGCAGCTTAATCCGAACGAATATATAATAAAAATCAAGGGTAATGTGGTCTCGGTATATGAGATTTATACGGACCGTTATCTGGCCATGAATCCCGGCAACGTAAGTGAACCCTTAAGCGGTATACCAACCAGCGATCCGGCATTTAACCTGGAAGGCTACTGGATCTCAAAAGCCGAGAAGGACAAGGCCGAGCTGGTGGGTTATACGGTAGTTGACAGTATTTCGGTGTTGTCAACCCACCTGCAGGAAACATTAAAGAAGAATTTTGACAAGGTGCTTTCAAGGCAGGCTGTAAAACAGCTCCTGGAAAACCTCAAGAAAGATTATCCGGCGGTAATCGAGGATATAAATCCCGATATACTTCCCCTGGGTACTATTCAGAAGGTGCTGCAAAGCCTGCTGAAGGAATTCGTTCCTATCAAGGATCTGGTGCAGATACTGGAATCATTAATAGATTATTCGAAAATAACAAAAAATGTGGATGTGCTTACCGAGTACGTGCGCCATTCGTTGGGTGATACAATTGCAAATATTTACAAGGATCCAAACGGCATCATACACGCCCTGGCCCTGGGGAACCAGCTTGAAGGCTTCATTACAAGAGCGCTTCAGAACCAGAAAGAGGCGGTACAGACACTGGGACTTTCATCCAGGATGCTTAACGACCTGAATATTTCGATAAAAAACCACATGCAGAATTTCAGGATGCTTGGCTACGCTCCCATCATAATTACGTCCGCAACACTAAGGCCTTACTTCTACAGGCTGATCAATTCAAGTTTCCCCGAGGTATCGGTGCTCTCATATACCGAGCTGCCTTCGGATGCGGAAATTGAATTCATAGGTAAATTAGAGGTTGAAAATGCAAATTAAAAAATACATCGCCCTGACATTAAAAGAAGCCTCCCAGCAGATGAAAAGCGAACTCGGGAGTAACGCGATCGTCCTGAGTACGAGGATCATTGACGATGATCCGAGATTTGGGAACAAAAGGGTATTTGAACTGACGGCGGGCGTTGAGGACGATTTCGATAAAACCCAGGATGTATATGAAAGGCCTGTTAAGGCAGCAGCTGTACCCAGGACTGAGAAGACATTTGCCGAAGAGCTGAAAGAACTTCAGGACAGGATTTATGCGGCAAAAGACGCCGGCAGAACGGCATCTGCAGCACCTGGAATGAGGCCAACGGAAGAAAAGCCCCTGAAGGATAAAAAGCATACTCTGGAAAGGGAATTACAGGAAGTGGCAGACACACTCCTGCAGCGCGAGATACAAAAGAGCATTGTAGACGTGATAATAGAACAGCTGAGGAAGTATTCGGAGTTTCTGCAGCCCTCAAATATAGACGGCTATGTTATTTCGACTATAAGCTCCATGATTGCAACGGCCCCGTTTGAGGTGCAGAAGAAGCAGAAAAAGGTGATCGCTCTTGTAGGTCCCACCGGTGTCGGAAAGACCACCTGTATTGCCAAGCTGGCCGTTATATCAAAGATACTCCACAACCTTAATATTGGACTTATCTCCCTGGATACTTTCCGTCTGGGGGCAATAGATCAGCTGAAGATATTCTCGGAAATCAGCAACATAGAGATGCGCGTTGCCTATGAGGCTTCGGAAATACCGGCGCTTCTTTCTGAGTTCAGGAAGAAGGATATTGTTTTTATTGACACTGCCGGAAGAAGCCAGAACAACACGGGACTTCTTAAGGAAACAAAAAAGTTTTTATCCAACATCAAGGTTGACGAGATATACCTTGTACTGAACACTACGAGCACAACAAAGAATATGCTCGACGTGGCTCAGAAATTCAAGATACTCAACTACAACGGCATTGTCTTTACAAAGCTGGATGAGGCGGTATCTTTCGGGAACATACTTAATGTATCGGCAAACTTCAACGTGCCCATAAAATACCTGACCAACGGGCAGATCATACCCGATGATATTATTGCGGCTGACCCGCAGTTTATTGCCAATATGATTTATACAGGGAAGATCAGTAAATGATAGGTCAGGCTGAAAGACTTCTGGAACTGAACAAACTTAAGGCATCGTCATCAGCGGGCGAAGCCAGGGGGCGTATTGTAGCCTTCAGCTCGGGAAAGGGAGGGACCGGCAAGACTTTCATTTCGCTCAATACGGCGTATGCACTTTCCAGGATGAGAAAAAAGGTGCTGCTGATTGACCTGGATGCTAACCTTTCCAACATTAATATTATGCTGAACATCAGGCCTGAAAAAACGCTGATCAGCTACCTTCAGCACCGGTGCGCGCTGAAGGACCTGGTAACAATGTATGAGACGGGCCTTTATTTTATTTTTGGTGATTCGGGCAAACTGGATTATCCCGCCTCAAGCGAACACACGCTGGATAATATGATATTCGAGATCAGGGAGCTTTGTGCTGAATTTGACTATGTGATTTTGGACATTGGCGCCGGGGCAGATGAAAATGTAATCCACCTCCTGAAAGAGGTTCATACGAATATTCTGATTGTTAATCCCGAGCCGACGGCCATAATGGATGCTTATGTAATCATTAAGCTGCTGCACAACGCCGGAGCAGGCACGCAGAATATGGCGGTGGTAAACAAGTGTTATTCGGAAAAAGAGGCCGCCACAGCTTTTTCAAATCTCAGCAAGGCGGCCCAGCATTTCTTAAATGAAACTATTATACCGCTCGGATATATTGAAAACGAGCAGTCTGTAAACAGGGCCATCATGGCGCAGGAACTTTATATAAGGAAGAATCCGCATTCAAAAACCTCCATGCAGATAGTACGCATTGCACAGAGCATCATACAGAAAAGCAGATCCTCCGAAGTCAGGCGCTAGGGTATCCTGCTCGGGTCCCATGCCACGCGGTAGTTCTCATCAAAATCATTCAGTCTTTTCATATCCTCATCTGAAATTTCAAAGTCATAGACGCCGGCGTTTTCAATGATCCTCTCTTTATGAACCGACTTGGGTATAACTACCAGTTCATGCTGCAGTGCCCAGCGGATCAGGATCTGTGCCGGTGACTTATCATATTGTTCTGCGATGGACACCAGTCCGGGATCCTTCAGTTTGCTCGCACGTGCCAGTGGGCTGTAGGCTTCTATCTGAATCTTATTCGACCTGCAGAGTTCCAGGAGTCCCCTCTGATACAGGTAGGGGCTGAATTCCACCTGATTTACGGCGGGCACCACGGTGCAGTAATTTAGCATTTCATTCAGGTGCCTGGTTGTATAATTGCTTACTCCGATTGCCCTGCAGCGGCCTTCCTCAAGCAGAGTTTCCAGGGCTTTCCAGGAGTCGCGCCTCTTTTCTGAAACAGGCCAGTGTATCAGGTACAGGTCGATATAGGTAAACCCGAGGTTCTTCAGGCTTATGTCGAAGGCCCTGAGAGCGCTGTCATAACCATGATCCTCATTCCAGAGTTTGGTTGTAACAAATATTTCTTCTCTTGGTACATTGCTCTGTTTTATTGCATGACCCACGTCTTTCTCATTTTTGTAAAATGCAGCCGTATCGATGTGGCGGTAACCGGCCTCCAGTGCCCATTTTACGGCATTCTGTGTTTCTGCACCCGGATTAGACAGGTAGACTCCCAGACCCAGCCGCGGAATTTCAACTCCGTTGTTGAGTTTCACCGTATCGTTGATTGTCAGATCCATTATATTTTTTCCGAAATTTGTTATAGATTATTCTCCGGAGGCTTAAAATAAGCCGGAGAAAGTGAATATAATAAAATTGCAAAAAATCCCTATTAAATCATAACCTGCATAAGGTTTGAGTGCGGGATATAATTTCAGCAGCCCGGATTCCGGGGCAGAAATAATAAGGGAAAAGCAGAAAAAGGGGCGAAATAGTGGTGAAATGAAAAATATTGACACCTCAACAAAAAATTACCTTGCAATTATTTCTGAAAATTTACTTATTTATGATGTACGTAAAACGAGGGCGCAAAACATTTTTCTGCAAGCAATTCCTGACCAGGCAACAGGCTGAAGCTATACACCAGAATTTATTATTAATCCGCATTATATGCGGATTGAATAATTTTTCATTTAACCCATGCTGCCCGGCATGACCTTTCTGTTCACCTTTTACCAGGTGTTTCGGTTATGCCGGGTTATTTATTTTTGGGGGAGCCTGACCTTCCGGCAGTATTCCGGAATGGCATCTGTTTTATCGAAAAAGGTTATATTTTTGTGATCTTAATTATTCCTGAAAGCGGAATTTCTCTTTTTGAAGCAACAATTATGGAAAGCACCTCATCTTCAGAAAGCCCCATCTGCTGTAGTGTCCTTTCCAGAAGCGCCCTGTCGAGTTCCCTGCGTATTGTATCATCGACCAGTGTAATCCTGTAGCCCTCCAGTTCAATATCCCTGTTGGAGGAGTTGATGAGTTCATTATGGAACTCGTCTCTCATCCTGATATATTCATCCTTGATTTTGTCAAACTCCTCTTTAAGGCGGATCAGTTCTCTGGCCTTGTCCTCCAGCATAAGCGCTCCCGGTTTTTGTTGTAATAATCTAAAGATATTAAAAATCGCTATTAAATCAATCCATCATAAGCAGGCTGCCAATGGAGCAGCGGTCATCTCCTGCGGAGCACATTCACCCTGTCGGGCAGGCATCGTTCAAACAGGTCCGAAGCTTCGCTTTCCCTGGGCAGTATCTTAACTACCCCTTCGGCAAATCCATAATTGCCGGCTACGATGGGGAAGGTCCTGTATATCCGCCTTTCAGTGTCGTGCCTGCGGATCTCATTCAGGTCCTTCAGGTTTTCCTTTGTTTCATCCATAAGGTCGAAGACCAGGTCCATCTGCTCCTTTATTAGGGAGGGTCCCCAGATAAAAAAATCAGAAGAATAAACATCTGCATCAATCAGCTGGATCTGCAGAACCACTCTGCAGTTGATCTGGTTGTTCCTGCCGGCGGGCTCATCC
>JBLMZM010000061.1:0-28767 GCA_050258815.1 Ignavibacteriales bacterium | reverse complement strand
ATTGCTAAAAAGAGTGATCTTGCTGCTTTAGCAGGAAAAACAGCTGCTGAATTCTGGCCATGCGTTAGCGGTGACCTTAATAAAGACGGTAAAGATGAAATCTATACTGGCGGCGGCAGAGGCTTAAACCTTATCGCAATACAGTATAAAGGTACAGGAAAATTAACTGATGCCAGCAGCTATAAGGCTAATCTGGTATATACAGGTGAAGGCGGCGACGTATTTGCAAAATACAAAGTATATCATGGTGTTTTAGACACAGTTATTACCGGTAAAGATACTACTTATAAATTAAATCCGGCAGTAATCGATACAGTCCGTGAGGAAACTCCATTTACATCATATATCTTTGCCAATAAGGTTGATCTTGATGGTGATAAACGCATGGAAATCGTACTTGCTGAACAGAGCGTTTATGATTCAATTACTGTTGAACACTACAACTGGGTGGATTCAACCAGACAGTGGGCATATGACAAGAGCAAAGCTGGTAAGATCTTCAACCCATACCGCAAGACTATCCGTGTTCTGGAATATACAGGTACAACCGGTCTGCAGGATAAAGGCTATTCTATAGTATTACCTGAAGATTATAAACTTGAACAGAACTATCCTAATCCGTTCAACCCGACTACAACTATCAGATTCAGTCTGCCGATCGACAAGAAGGTATCACTGAAAGTATATGATATGTTAGGAAAAGAAGTGGCAACACTTGTTAACGATCAGATGCTTAAAAAAGGATCGCACGAAGTAGTATGGAATGGCATGATGAACAATGGCATAAACGCTGCCAGCGGTCACTACATTGCCAGAATGGTTTATGGCAACTATTCACAGTCAATAAAAATGACTTTAATGAAGTAATTTGGTTCCTATTCAAAAAAGCCGTGGTTTTATAACCACGGCTTTTATTTAGTTCGTATTATAAAAGTGGTTCTTATTATCTAACGTCAAAAACATGTGACCTTAAAAGGAGTGCGTGTTTAAATGATATGAACGTGACAATGTCCTAATTCCTTTATGAGGCTTTAATGAAAAAAATTAATATTTATTTGTGTCTGACAATATTATTATTGATATGTTCAAACAATCTATATTCCCAGTCGACTGGGAAAATATTGGGCAAAGTAATTGATGCAGCCACATCCGAAACTGTTCCTTTTTCGAACGTTGTTGTTGAAGGAACCTCCCTTGGTGCCGCCTCGGATGCGGATGGAAATTTCGTTATTCTTAATATTCCTCCTGGAGTATACAAGGTAACTGCATCTTATATCGGCTATCAGAAGACTACGATTACAGACGTAAGAGTAAACGTTGGCTTTACTACAAGATTAGAAATACAATTAAACCCGGGTGAGATTACTCTTGCTACTGTAGTAATCCAGGGTGAAAAAAATCCTCTCATCCGTCAGGATTTAACAAATCCTACGGTTGCAATTACAGCTGAATCCATTGAAAGCTTACCGGTAGATAATATAAGTGATATTATAAAACTACAGGCCGGTGTAGTTACAGGTGATGATGGCAGTATCCACGTCAGAGGCGGCTACGGCAATGAAGTAGCCTATTCACTGAACGGATTATCGATGAATGATCCTTATGGAAACTCCAGATCAGTAGGAGTAGCAACCAATGCGGTACAGGAAGTATCCGTTTCAACGGGAACTTTCAGCGCTGAATTCGGTAATGCGCTCAGCGGAGTTGTAAACTATGTAACCAAAGAAGGCGGTGAAAAATATTCTTTCAGCACCAGAGGCTACATGGGTGATTATCTTTCAACAAGAAAAGAATTGTTCCCGAATATTGAAAAGATTAATCCATTGAACAGGGGCAGGGTTGAGGCTACATTCGGAGGTCCGGTGCCTTTTCTGGGTGGAACAAATTTCTTTGTTTCCAGTATCTATGAGGATTACAAGGGTTTGTATAATGCTACAAGATTATACAGGCCGACTGATTCTTATCTGTCAAGGGACAACTTCAAACAGGGCCTTGACCCACGGTACGGATCTGCAACTGAATCTTACTGGTTCAACCCGTATTCACAAAACAGTACAGGTAGAAATACAGGAGACTCTGTATTTGTTCCAATGAATCAATCCACCAGCTGGAACCTTCAGGGGAACTTAAGCCACAGGTTCAGTTCGCTGTTCAGAGTTAAATGGGAAATAGTGCTTGACCAGGCTAAATCAAGAAGCTATGACGATGCATACAAGTTTAATCCCGACGGTCTCGGCTGGGATTACAGCCGTGGTATGATGCAGTCATTGGATCTTACACATACACTTAGCGAGTATGTCTTCTACACACTGAAGGCTTCGTATTCTTATAACCGCGGACAGCATTATCTATATTCCGACTGGAATGACCCCCGCTTCCTTCCTTCACTATACAGAAGGACTTTAGGAAACACCGGTTACCTTACAGGCGGAACGGATAATGATATTTCAGACAGAAGCACTAAAACGCTGACCTTAAAAGGTGATATAGTATCACAGTTATTTAAGACTCACGAAATCAGGGCCGGATTTGAATTAAGGAAGCACCGGGTAAAAAGAATTGGTTATACTGTTGATTTCAAACGCCAGCAGATCATAGGCGGCGAAATTGTGCCTGCTTCATTGAACGTAGCGGACCTGCTTTACAACAACAACTTAGTATTAATGAGAGATACTATCCAGAGTGCCTCAACTTATGACAAAGAGCCTTTCCAGGCTGCTGCATATCTTCAGGATAAAATCGAGCTGGATAAGTCACTCATACTTAATGTTGGCTTGAGATATGAATACTTTGACGCTAATTCACTCTATAACCCTGATGTATCAAGGAACATTACTAATCAGCAATCAGGTTACATGGATACCGGACTCGAAAAAGCGAAACCAAAGCACATGCTCTCACCGCGTATAAGTGTGTCGTATCCTATTACTGACAAGGGTATCATCAGATTTTCTTATGGTCACTTTTATCAGATCGGATCGCTTTCAGAATTATACTCAAATGACAAGAGATGGGTTGCTAATATATCCACAATTCCAACTTTTGGTAATCCAAACGTCAAGCCGCAGAAATCAGTTCAGTATGAACTGGGTCTGCAGCAGCAGATAACGGATGACTTTAAGTTTGACCTGACCGGATATTATAAAGATGTAAGAGACTATATATTTACACAGACCGTTTATACAGAAAAGGCCAGACAGTACAGAATACTGACAAACCTTGCATATTCGAACGTTAAGGGTATAACTCTTTCTTTCTTAAAGAGAAGATCAGCCGGAAGCCTGCTTTCTGCAACATTGGACTATACATTCCAGATTGCCGAAGGTAACCGTACACAGCCGCAGGAAGATCTCTTCTTCAGTGAGGCTCTCGGTAAACAGGCTGAAACATTCCTGGTACCTTTAAGCTTTGACAGACCACACTTAATCAACGGTAGTATAACCTTATCTGAACCATCAAGCTGGACGGCAAGTCTGACTTATAACATTCAGGCAGGTACACCATATACTCCGTCATTACCTCCAACATTATCTCCTATTACATATCAGCAGAATTCTGCTGCCAAACCGATGGATTGGAATGTTGATCTGAAGATTGAGAAATATTTCCAGATCGGTGGTATAAATTATTCAGTATTCATGCAGGTTGAAAACCTTTTCGATACTGAAAATGAAAGGTATGTATATGCAAGTTCCGGCAGAGCGCTGACAAACGTTGAACAGACGCTGAATGCAATTCAGTTCGATGAGATCAGACGCCGTATTTCCAATGGGGATAAAGGTATGATAGGTATGTCTGAAATTGATAACTTTTATGCTAAACCTGATAATCTGAATGCGCCCCGCGAAGTAAGACTCGGATTTTCAGTAATATTTTAATTCAATGTAAGTTTAAGGATATAAGTAATGAAGAAAATTAACTTAGTAGCAATAATTGGTTTCCTGTTGATTATTGCTCAGTTTTCTTTTGCCCAGGAAAAGGATTCTCTTGGGTATTATGATCTAAAGAAAATGAGCTATGAGGATGCCCTCAGGATCTTCGGTCCGATTACGGGTAAGAAACTCAATAAGCTGACGGGTGAATCAAGAGAAATAAAAGATATAATTATAAAAGGCAACAAGATTAAGACAATCTTGTATAATTACGGTTCTATTTGCGCTCCTTCATCCCTGCCTGACATTACAGATCTTGTATGGAATGGTTTAGGTTACGGATTTGAATTCGGCGTTCTGGCCGGTGCTGAAGTTACTGATGTTGACGGCAACCCGCTGCATATAATCAGTGACTCTCACGTCAGAGCCTCAGAAGGTGATTATGATTCCAAGGGACAGTTGAAGTGGGGCTGGCTGCCAAAAGGCGGTTATTCAGACCCAACTCAGGGATCCATTGCATCTCTGAATGCAGAAGACAAGAACAAAGATGGAAAACCGGATTCATGGCCTGAGGGATGGTATTCATCGGGCGCCGGAAAATATCTCTGGCCGGCATTCTTAGGTGATATGGCTACTGCTCCTGATGAAGAAGTTTATTATGCAATGGATGATTACACGAATTATGAATTCCAGGGCAAGTACTTCCCATTTCCCAGCGACGATAAAAAAGGCGGTCTGGGCCTTGATGCTTCAGTAAGAATACTGCAGTTCAACAACCCAATGGCTGAAGACATAGTGTTCTCAGTTTATCAGATCACGAATGCAAGCGAAAAGGATTTGCAGAAAGTATACTTCGGTATGTTCGGCGATCCACACATTGGCGGTTCGAGCGATGCATCTGATGATATGTCCTTCTTCATTCCTCCTAAAGGTGAACTTGCCGACAGGTATAACCAGAGAGCAAGAAGCATGGTTTACTCCTGGGATAATGACGGCAAAGGAAACGGCGGTAAGGAACCAGGTTACTTCGGCTGGAAATTCCTTGAATCTCCTTCTGATGCTAACAATGCCATAGATGATGATGATGACGGTATCAAAGATGAAAGCCCGTTTAACGGAAGAGGCGTCTACATTGATGGCGTTACAAAACCATTCAGCTATGGTGTTGACGACTCAACCAAATATGTTAATATCTACGGTGCAATGAAAGCCCGCTGGTCTGGTGATGAAGACGGCGACTGGGATCCTAAGAAGCACGATGTCGGTATTGATGGTATCGGTCCTGAATCCAAAAACTATCCTGGTCCTGACTTCGGCGAAGGTGACGGAATGCCTTCACAGGCATGGTTCAATGACCTGAACGGTAATGGTGTTCTGGATCCTGAAGAAAAAGCGACTCTGACCGAGGAAGCACTCCCGGGCCTGAAGTGGGCAGGATCAGAACCAAACTTTGGATACCGCGATGTTTCGGAATCCGATCAGATGGGTCTTACAGGGTTTACCGCTGCTGCATATGACGGCAGGATCCAGGTTCCAAAGAATGACGATCTTATCTGGCAGTGGTTTACAAAAGGCGAAATTGATCCTGAACAGCCTTTGTTAAGAAATGCCGGTGATAACGTATTCTGTTTTTCTACTGGTCCAATGACACTGAAAAAAGGTGAAACACAGAGATTTTCCATGGCAATCATCATGGGTGAAAACCTGCAGGACCTTATTCTGAATTCAATTACCTCAATGAAAATAGTTGAAGCAGATTACCGCTTTGCCCAGCCACCTGCAAAACCAATAGTAAGAGCAGTTCCAGGTGACCATAAGGTTACGCTCTACTGGGATGCAAAATCTGAAGAATCAGTCGATCCTTTAACAGGTGAAAAAGATTTCGAAGGATATAAGATCTATAGAAGCAGGGACTTTAATTTCTCTGACGTTTATAAAATTACTGACGCAAACGGAAATCCTTTCTTAGGACAGCCATTGTTTGATCCTATCCAGGGAAGAGCTGCTCAGTTTGACCTTGTAAATGATTACTCAGGCCTGGCTCAGAAAGAATATGAAGGCCGCGGTGTTAAATATAATCTGGGCAGCAATACAGGACTGGTACACCAGTTCACAGATTCAACTGTCCAGAATGGTATTAAGTATTATTATGCCGTTGTGGCATATGACAGGGGAGCTATAAATAAGACTACAAAAGTCATGGAACTTCCTCCTACGGAAACTCAGGCTGTTATACAGCAGGATCCTTTGACAGGAAAACTGATCTATGACGTAAATACTGTAGAAGTTATTCCCGGAATACCTGGTACAGGCACAAAGGATGCCTCAGCAGGAACGAACGGTATTCCAAAACTTCTGAGCGGTGTTGCAACAGGTGATATCCAGATTAAGGTTATGGAAGATAAGAATGTCCAGGACAAGATGTACAAAATATTCTTCCCTGATACACTTTCATACAATGTTCTGGATTCAACCGGCGTGAGCTATGATATCACTGGTAAGGATACAGTACTTGTTACATTGAATCATTCTAACATTCAGCCTGGAAGTCTTGAATTACGTGATGCAGGCAACAATGTGGTTGATCCTAAGAACTATATTGTAAACTATGCAACAGGACAGCTAGGCGGCAAGGTTGCCGGTGCACTGGCCAAAGGTGTGGTTTACAAGATTAAATACAGATACTATCCTGTATTCAACAGCAAGCTAATGAACTTTGAAGATGGAAATCCGGTATTTGACGGACTCAGAGTTTTTGTTAGAAATAAGAAGCTGGGAATCGATCAGGAAAATTCAAAATTCTTAAATAACAGTAATATCAGCGTAAAAGGTGCGGTTATGTTCCCATCTGCGCTTGCTCAATCAAAGAAGGTAATGCTGCCGGAAGACTGGGAAGTAAGATGGAATGATCTTGATACAGTAGCTGGTGGAAACTGGAAGAATGCTGATTCAGTGAAGATAGGAAGCAACTATATCAAATTCCCGTTCACTGTTTACAATGTTACTAAAAATGAACCGGCAACAATATACTTCTATGAGTCGATTCCAAGTACAAAGAATAACAAGAGATGGGACTGGGGCGAGTATGTAATTCTTATGCCACAGGGTGATAAGGGAACAACTACTTCATATCAGTTTACATTCACAATTGATACTACAAAGAAGTATTCAATGCCCAAGAAGGGCGATATTTTCCAGGTCAGGACTTCAAAGCCTTTTGCAGCGGGAAATTCTTACCTGTTTGAAACTACCAAATCTGAATATAGTCCTGAACTGGCACAGCAGTCGATAGACAACATCTACGTCGTGCCTAATCCTTACGTAGCATTCGGAGCATCTGAAAACCCCGGAAGGACAGGTACAAAGAAAGGTGACAGGGAATTACAGTTCAGAAATCTTCCTCCTAAATGTACAATCCGAATCTATACAATGACCGGTGAGCTGGTTGATGTAATAGAGAAAGATGATTTGAGCAGTATAGCTTCATGGGCTCTTCTGACCAAAGAAGGTATGAGGATCTCATATGGTGTTTATCTGTACCATGTTGATGTACCTGGAGTAGGCGAGAAGATAGGTAAGTTTGCTGTAATTAAATAATAGATTCAATACGAAAAGATGTTGAAGGGCAGCAAATGCTGCCCTTAAATAAAGATCAATTTTGAAGACCTGAAAAGGTCATCTAAGAATTTTGGAGAAATTAAAATGAGAAAATTTTTTCACTTAGTTATTTTGTTAGTCATCATAATGTTTGGCAGCAGTACTACCGAAGCCCAGATATTTAGGGATATAACAAAAGTCGGAACTACTGCCGCTCAGTTCCTGAAGATAGGAGCAGGAGCCAGGGCGCTGGGTATGGGAGGTGCTTATGCTGCCGTCAGCGATGACATCTACTCCACATACTGGAATCCTGCCGGAATTGCAAATTCCCAGGGTTCAGGACAGGCGTCATTCAACCATGCTCAATGGCTGGCAGATATCAGATATGATTATGCCGCCGGATCGGTTAATATTGACGGTATGGGAACATTTTTCCTGACACTGACTTCAATGGGTGTACCGGAAGAAAAGGTAAGAACATTTGAATATCCTGAAGGTGATGGAAGATACTGGGATGCAAGTGCAATTGCTATCGGTTTTGGTTACGCAAGAAAACTGACAGACAGGTTCTCCATTGGTTTCCAGGCAAAGTACATCAAGGAAACCATCTGGAACTCAAGCGCCAACGGTTTTGCACTTGATGTCGGTACCTACTATATAACACCATTCAACGACATGGTAATTGGAGCCAGCATATCTAACTTCGGATCAAAAATGCAGCTGGAAGGAAGAGACATCCAGTTCAATTATGACCCGGATGGAAGTCCCAACACCGGTGCCAACAACGTACCTTCATTGTATGAGATGGGTCAGTATGACCTGCCTTTGTCATTCAAGATCGGCCTTTCAATGGATGCAATTAAAACGAGGTATTTCCGCGTTAAGGCTGCCATTGATGCCAGCCATCCAAATGACAATAATGAATACGTAAATGCAGGTGTTGAAGTAGCTTATGATGAAACATTCTTTGTCCGCGGCGGATATAAATCCCTGTTCTTAAACGACAGCGAACAGAGTTATACTTTCGGGGCTGGTCTAAATTATGAATTGAGTCCTGGTTTCAAGGTGAGTGTCAACTATGCCTATGGCAGTTACAACCGTCTGAAAAACATACAGTATGTCGATCTGGGCATCGTGTTCTAAAAGACAGGAAAGACTAAAAAAAGAGACGCTTTCAAAGCGTCTCTTTTTGTTTTAAACAGAATTGCAGCATCAATTCTCATTTTCAAATTCTCTTGTAACAGTAATTGCAGCCACGGTTCCATCGGCTACGGCAGTAGTTATCTGCCTGAAGGTTTTACTTGCCACATCCCCTGCTGCAAAAATATCTTTCAGGTTAGTGTGCATACCCGGATCCACCTTTATGTAACCCCAGTTATCAAGTTCCAGCAGATTGTCAAACTGATGCAGGTTGGGCTGCATTCCGGCAAAGATAAAAACTCCGTCGCAGGAGAATCTTTTCATCTCATGTGTCTTCAGATCCTCGGCGATTACTTCATTTACTGTTGATCCGTTCTTCACAAACTCCCTTGGTTCGTGTTCAAAAATAAAATCGATCTTTGGATTTGAGAATGCCTTTTCCTGAGCCTGTTTATTTGCCTGCAGTTTGTCGAACTGGTGCATAATCGTAACCCTGGAGGCAAATTTAGTGATGAACAGTGATTCTTCAACGGCAGAGTTGCCGCCGCCAATTACCAATACGTGCTTCCCTTCGTAAAACTTAGCGTCGCATGTGGCACAGTAGGAAATGCCCTGACCCTTATATTCAATTTCCCCCCTGACATTAAGCGGCCGGGGTGAGGAGCCTGTGGCTATAATAATTTTTTTTGCGGTGATCTTCTCGTAATTGTCTATCATTACATACTTGTTATTAAGGTCAATGTCAGTTATATCTGACGCAGGACGGAAATTCACTCCCGCAGTCCTGGCCTGTTCTGCCATATGATGCATCAGCATGTAGCCTGAAACGGGTTCCGAAAATCCGGGATAGTTGCACACCTGGTGAGTAACCTTTACCTGTCCGCCTGGCAGCTCTTTATCCACTACAATCGTGTTCAGTTTTGCCTGAGCCGTATAAATAGCCGAGGTCAGACCCGCTGGTCCCGCACCAATTATCAATACATCACATTCAGTTTCAATATTCTTGATCTTCTGTTTCAGCTCCAGGGCCCTTTGACGGGGAATTATTGACTCGATGTTCTTAATAATATCGGAGCGTTTTATTCCGCCGGTCAGCCTTTCTCCCGTTATTTGTCCATTCTTATAGAACAGAATAGTTGGTGAGGATGATACACCGAGCGAGGAGGCCAGTTCGCGGTTTTCCTGTCTGAAAATTTTAAAAAATTTAATGTCGTTACCATAGATACTGCTTAGCATTTCATATTTTTCTGCAAGTGCCTCGCAGGGCGGGCATTCGGTGGAATAAAAGTCCACAATGGCATTCCCGGCTTTCTGTATTTCACTATCATAATCAGCGGAATTAATGTAACTGATAATGTCTGACATTTATATGTTCTCCTTTTCAAAGTAAAATGATATTCCCATTTCGAGCAGTTCCTTTATTGGCCTGCAATCGGGTGAATGAAGTTTTCCCGTTCTGTTGTAAGCTATTGAGGCACATCCGCCTCCGCAGGCCAGCTGCAGACTGCAGCTTTTGCATTCAGGGATTGAAGTGACATCTCTTTCCTCCCAAAGCCTTATTGCATCAGGCAGTCTGGTTATTTCGGGGAAAAATGTACCGAGAGATTCTCCCTTTTTGCCAACTGTAGCGGTACATGAGTAAATATTGCCGGTATAATCAAAAGCCCATTCTGTTTTACAGCCTGTGCATGCATCAAATAAAGGCTCCGGAAGCTTCCCGTTATCAAACAGGAACCTGGAAATGGAAAATGCCGGTTTGTGGAATTCCGCTATTTCCGGATATTTGAGCAGGAGGTCGTAAACAGCCGCATAAAATTCAACTCTTGTGAAAAGTTTGTTCTCTTCGGCCTGGCAATAGTGAAGTTCATAATTCCGGCCCAGCTGGGTTTTGAAACAGGGACTGTTTGTCCAACCCCTTTTAACGGCAAACCCGGCCAATTCAGGAAGGAATTCCATATTATCCTTGTCGAGCACGACCCTGAGATTTATATTTATATTTTCAGCCAGGGCAGCATCAATTCCCGCTACTATTTTGTCAAATGTCGCAGAGCCATTCTTTAATGAACGCCTCTTGTTGTGAATGTCTTCAACTCCATCAAGAGTGACCTGAATTTCCCTGATATTGTAATCCTTCAGAATGCTGACGTATTTTTCAAGCGTATAGCCATTAGTAACAAAAGCTGTGTCAATTCCTGCTTCCTTGGCTTTACTAAGAAAGTGGAGGACTAATTCCTCCGTCACCTTACCCGGCAGCAGGGGTTCACCGCCAAATACTGTAACATATTTTTTCCTGCCGCTAAACTCCTGTTTGATATATCTGAAGAATGAATCCATAACTTCAGCCGTAAGCATTGTGCCCTGGTTTTCATAACCGGATTGGTAGCAATATGTACAACCGAAGTTGCAGGAATACCAGGGGACAAAAAATATCTGTATTTCATCTTTCTCCCGGCTGTCAATAAAGTCGAGGTATTTCGAGTTATACAGCTGCTTCTCCTTAGCTTCATCGGCAAGATATCCTTTCAGTATTAATTCTTCAGTATCTGAATAATTCCCGGCCTTGATTTCGCCAGCCATAGCCGGGGAAATAATGTCAGCATTTCCTGTTAGAATATTGATAATAAAATAGTTGTCCGAATTCTTTAATTTCGAAAAAATGTTATGCTTTGAAAAATACATGTTACACCGGTTTAATTTTACAATTGGTATGATGCAGTGCGGGATTTATGGATTCAGTAAAAAAAACAGAAACTTAAAAAGAAAGGCTATAATGATATTATTCATTACAGCCCTTCTTCATTAATAAAATCAGAACAGTCAGCACTGGGTTAGTCGTGGCAGCCGGATACAATGGTACTAACCTTTGCACAGCACTGAGCTACTTTATTGTCGGATTTCTTTTGCTTTTTAATTAATGACTTCACTTTTTCTCCTTTTGATTTTGTGATAGCATAGTTATTTACAGCAGCAGCAGGAAGGTCTTTGTCCCGCTATAGTAAAACTGGAAACTTCAATCTTACCCTTTGCATATGGTTTGCTTTCTTCAAGTATAGAAACATTAGTAAATCCTGCCTGTGCCAGGATGCTCAAATACAGATCCTTTCGTATTGCACCTGCCCAGCATTCAGCAACGGCAACAGGATCAGTCCGGAATTCTTCCGGCACGTCTTCTGTAGAATAAATATCGCTTACTACAAACCTGCCGCCTTTTTTCAGAATTCTAAAGACTTCCTTCCAGACAGCCAGCTTATCGGCGGCGTGGTTAATTGTGCAATTTGAAATAACAAGATCGGCTTTGTTGCTTTCAATCTGAATATCGCTCAATTCAGATTTAATGAAAGCAATGTTTGTTATTTCAAGCTTAGCGGCATTGCTACGGGCTTTCTCAAGCATACCGTCCGAAATATCTATACCGTAGACAAATCCATTTTCTCCGACTTTCTGTGCCATGCGGATGGCGTCAGTGCCCCGTCCGCAGCCCAGGTCAACACAAACTTCACCCGGTAAGGGATTGCTGAAATTTAATGCGCCGCCACATGAAAGGCAACAGGTACTTTCAGCCAGTTCACTATATCTTTTGTTAATTTCAACAGTATCCATTTAACTTAGAACCTTATTTAATACTTCCAAATTGTGAATTATATCTTTTAGCACTTCCGGGCTTACGGCCCTGGTTATTCTTTCTTCGCACTTATTCTTAAGCCTGTCAATTTCCTTACGCACCCGGAGCCCATTTTTATCCAGACTTACAATCTGGCATCTCCTGTCATCAGGTGAGGCCTCCTGCTTTAAATATCCGTCATTAACCAGTCTGAATATGATACGGCTACCCCTGGAGGCTGACAACCCCATCTTCTCAGCCAGCACCTTGCATGTGATCTGTTCACCCGGGTTAATGGAGGTTAGTCCATTATATTCAGCCGGTGAAAGGTCGAATTCCTGCCTGATGCTGTCTTCATTAAGCTTACATATACCTGTTAATTTCAGTATGAGATCGGTTACATTTTTCATAATAGTTGCTACTAGCAATAAATTCTAATAGCAACTTAATAAGATTACTTTTAAATATCAAGTTTCAGGCTGGCATGCGGATATGAGTGTCTGTATGAAGCGATGAAGTATTAAAGTGGTGACTATACACTGTACCTTTTGTCCGGCAATATTTAATAAGAAGCAGGCTCCAGGATAAAGCGGGTTAAATGTTAAATATTATTATATTTACACTGTAAAAATATAAAGTAGTCTTTAATAACAGTTGCAGATTATATGAAACAAAAGAAGAACTATCCCATTGCCATTTTAGTCATATTATTTACAGTGTTCCGGAATATTCTTCCGGGGCAGACAATCACGGATTCATCCAGTTCTTACCAGCACCTTGTAAACAAAAAACTCTCAGGGTTCGTGAAAAGTCCCTTTTATAATGAACTGGTATCAACAATAAATTATTCCCCGGAGGTAAAAATACAGATTAACGCTCCCGAGGCGGATCAATTTCTTGAGGGTAAGCCGGTGGGTATTGTGTTTTTTGCACTGCCAAATGGAAACACTACAGAGCAGACGATAGGCAGAGTATTAAAGCAGGGCGATGACTGGCATTATGACATTCAGCATATTGGTGCACAGACAAGATTCCTGCGCTCACACATTAGCGAATACACAATAATTGTTGTATACCTGGAAACAGTTCAGAAGAGCTGGCCACAGTGGCGAGCTAAATATCAGAATAATGCCGGAATAGTAAAAGGTATAGTTGATTCTGTAAGAAATATTTTCAGCGGTCTGAATCCATTTGTAATCCTGAGCGGGCACAGTGGCGGCGGCGGATTTACTTTCAGCTATTTAAATTCCATTGACTCGATACCGGACTATGTAAAAAGGATATCATTTCTGGACAGTGATTATAACTATGATGATACATATGGCAATAAGATTGCCGGCTGGCTGAATTCATCGCAGGATCATTCTCTTAGTGTGATAGCATATAATGACAGTGTTGCCCTGCTGGATGGAAAGCCTATTGTCAGCGCAACCGGAGGTACCTGGTACAGGAGCAAAATGATGCAGAAGTATTTGTCCAATTATTTCCCTTTTAAGACAGAGACCGACAGCAACTTCATTAAATACAGAGCCATGGATGGAAGGGTCAGCTTTTTGCTAAAACAAAACCCCGAAAGAAAAATTCTGCATACAGTGCAGGTTGAACTGAACGGATTTATACAGGGCATCTCATCGGGGACAGTACACGAGGAGAAGGATTATTCTTACTTTGGCACAAGGGCATACAGCAGTCTTATACAGCCTGATGCGTTTAGTATTAAACATCTGAATGTCCCTTCACGGAAAAGTAACTCGCTCACGGGATCGGAATTCATGAGAAAAGTTCAGAACATGAGTTTTGAGCAGAGAGAGGCTGAAATTTATAATGAAATATCACAGGGTAATATCCCTGACTATTTACGGAATTTTACAACCATACAGGCTGCATTTAACGATGCCAGGGGGAACATGCATCTCTGCAGCTATGATGTTTTGCCTGACTATCTTGCAATAGGTTCCAATGAGGATTTCTGCCGCATACCCATGGGACCCATAACAGCTCAAAGGCTGGCAACCCTTTTGGGATGCAGTATGCCAACAAGCAAACTTGTTGATGATATTTACTCTCATGCCGAGGTAAGGCTGGCGCCTGTAACTTATGTACCTGTTGGAAATGCAAACGAGCTTGTTTCAAAATTTGCCGAGCATAACCAGGCAATTGAAGTCCAAAGGCTGGAAGCAGGTGCCAGGTCAGGGGCAATAGTGGGTGGAATAAAAAAGGATGTAATACTAAGTAATAAGATAATTGATCCTGCGAGACCTCATCACGTAGTCATTTACGGATGGCATAAACTGGATGGGAATCCAATTCAGCCTGTAACCAATATTCACATCGATTCGTATGTGGATTATAGCCACGGTATCCGGCTGATAAGCTCCGATGTTACGGTAGATGGTTCTGTTGTAAAAATATCAAAAGTACTAACAGATACATTGTTGTATAAGCTATTCAGCAATGAGAGCAGTGCCATGCTTCAGCCCGGATACCTGAGCAGTGTGCGTGTACCCGCTCAACCGGGCTCAGATGGATACAATCTTTTCCAGAATTATCCCAATCCTTTCAATCCGCTAACAAAAATCCATTACTCCATAGCAAGGGCGGGTCTGGTAACCCTGGATGTATTTGACATTCTGGGCAGGGAAGTAGCCAGGCTGGTAGATCAGGAGATGGCTGCAGGATCATATGAAATTAAATTCAATGCTGAAAAACTGCCGGGTGGAATTTATTTTTACAGACTATTATCCGGGGATTATGCTGATACAAAGAAGCTGGTTCTGCTCAAATAGGTGATGGAAAGGAAAAGGTCCCATATTACTTTATGGGACCTTTCAATAAATTAAGCACTAATTAATGGCTTACCATACTATATCGCCGGCTGCTTTCTGCAGGGCGTATCTGTTTATAATATTTCTAAAAACAATCTGCAGCTCGGATAACTTAGCCTCAGTAAGTCCAGTCTGCGCATCGAGCAGGTCGAGGTTTGTAATAACGCCGTCCCTGTACTGGAGTTCAGCACGCTGAACAGCAGCTGCAGCCCTTTCTACCTGAATCCTGACGGTTTCAAGCTGATTTTGCGCCGAAATGACGTCGGAGGCCGCACGGTTAACCTCGGATCTGATTGAAAGCTCAACATCGCTGCTGTGTGCGAGTGTTGACTGGTAATTTGCCTCGGCTTCCTCAACCTGGTATCTGGTTTTGTCCCCATTATAAATCGGATATCTGAATAGCAATCCGGCCACCCAGTTGCCTCTGAGCACATCCAGGTTGGGAATGTATCCGTTTTTAAGTCCGTACGTCATGTTCAGATTTACGCTAGGCATATCAGAAAGCTGAGCAGAGCGCTTTTGTTTATCGGCGCTAATTTCGGCGTCGTGTGAAAGCCGGATCTCATTTCTCTGTTTAATAGCAACGTTAAGAAGGGAGTCAGAATTAAGGGTAACTGGAGAAAAATTAAAGTTACCTTTTAAGTTAAGCGGGGTATTAACAGGCAGTCCCATCAGGTTTCTAAGCAGGATCTCCTGTTTCTGAATTTCATTTGCCAGGTCAATCTTCTGGTTTTGAGCGGCAGAAACTCTCACCTGAGTAGTAAGGACGTCAAAATCCGTTGCAGAGCCGCTGGCAACCTTTGCCTTTGTAAATTCCAGGTGGCTGTTCAGGTTACGTATCTGTTCATCCTTAACTGTCATACTTTGTTCTAGGAACAGGATTGTGTAGAACACCTGAATGGTCTGATAAGCAAGGTTAGACTTTACTAGTGCCACATTATCCCGGGCCATAGTCTCATATGTTCCAGCCAGTTCCGAGGCTGCGTTTCTTTTCCCGAAGTCGTATAATGTATGCTTCAGGCTGAGGTGAGCATCGTAATTGTTCTCAGGATAAAGTTTTGCCGACAGGCCCCCTGGCAGGTCAAAAGTAGCTACCGGTCCAATCCTGTTATATGAAGCGTCTGCTTCAACCTCAGGATACAGTGAGCTGTTCTGCTGCATAATGCGCGCCTGTGCAACGTCAATCTGTTTAGAGGCCTGCACAACAGCAGGGTGTTTTTCAAGCGTGAGCCGGACGGCTTTTCTTACGTCAATTGAATCGGCAGAAATCTGCTGTGCCGGAGTTTGAAATGATAACAATAAAATCGTCAATAGAACCAGAACTGTATTTTTCATTTTCACATCCTTCATTTATACTATTCCATTGCCACAACTTTTTCTCCGCCTGATTTTTTCCTGTATCTAAGGAATAGCAGGGGAACCAGACAAAGAAATGTAATACCGGCAGCAATTAAAAAATCATCATTAATTGCCTGAACAAATGCCTGATTAGCAACATGCTGCGCAATCAGTACTTTTGATTTTGCAATTACCTGGCTTCCAGTACCTCCGGTAGACTGTTGAGAAAAGTACTGCAGGCCATTTTGAATACTGCGGTAGGTGGGGGAATACTGGTTTACGGCTTCTCCGTTTACGGCAGTATGAAAGAGCATTCTGCGTGTAAGCATTGTGCCCAGTATTGCTACTCCGAAACTTCCGCCAATCTGTCGAATTACATTAAAGAGTCCCGAGGCCTGAGCCATCTTCTGTTTTGAAATATCCGCCATTGCAATTGTGCTCAGCGGTGTAAAGAGCATACCCATTGCAAAGCCGCGCAAATAAAGCGGCAGCATGATCTGTGCAGTTTCAGAATAAAGCGAGAGGAAATTATTCAGATAAAGGCTGAATGCAAGCAAAAGTATTCCGATGCCTGCGGGTATTTTTGGATTAATCTTATCGGCCATATAGCCCGAGATAGGGGATAAAATTGCCTGCAGAATTCCAACAGGAAAGAATACCAGTCCTGCCTGCAATGCGGTATAGTTCAGTGAGTTTTCCAGGTAAAGTGGGAGTAAAAATGTACTTCCAAAAAGGCCCAGTCCAAAGATAAATAATATTGCATTTGTGACCGAAAAATTAAAATTCTTAAGCAGGCTCAATTCGATCAGGGGGTGTTTTGCCGTAAGGTCCCTTGCCAAAAACACTACAAAACCTATAATCGATATTCCAAAGCAGAGCAGGATAAAGTCCGAATACCATCCTCCTGTATTCCATGAAGCGTTTCCATTGGACAAGGCCAAAAGAAGAAATGTCAGGAAAACAGTCATTGAGATGAAGCCGATAAAATCAAAGGCCCGGGTCTTCTGGGTTTTATATTCACGCTGAATGATGTAGGTGGCTATCATACCTATTATACCAACAGGAACGTTTACGTCAAAAATGGACTGCCAGCTGAAATTATCAATAAGGTAGCCTCCCACCATAGGACCAAGGGAGACTGATGCAGCAGCGGCTATTCCCCAGAAACCGAGTGCAATACCCCTTTTCTCCGGGGGGAATTCACGCGTTACAATGGCCATACCCACGGGCATCAGGAAACCTGCTCCGGCGCCCTGCACGAGTCTGAAGGCAATAAGCGCATCCTCATTCCAGGAGAGGCTGCAAAGAAACGAGCCGAAAGTAAACAGGAATAAGGAGAAGAAGTAGGTTTTCTTATAACCGAAATGATCGGCTACCCAGCCCGAAGTGGGCAGCATGACTGCAAAGACCAGCATATAGGCCGTAAGTACCCATTCTATTTTATCCACACTCGTACCGAATGCGGTCATTATTTTTGTCAGTCCCACATTCACGATTGTTGAATCCAGCACCGCCATAAAGGTTCCGACCATCACGTTAGCCAATACCCACCAGCGGTAGGATGAGTGCTCGTGGTGCAGTGAGGGAATGGTTTTTACAACCCTTCCCTGCAGTTGTCTAACCATAAATTACTTCCCTTCCTTTACTCTTACTTCAACCGACATTCCGGGTAGCAGTGATATCGGTGCGGAATTCTTTGCCTGTGCCGGAGGAGTAATTGATATTTTAACAGGAACCCTCTGTGTGACTTTAGTAAAGTTGCCCGATGCATTGTTTGGCGGAATCAGTGAGAACTGGGCCGCTGTATTGGAACCTATCTGCAGTACTTTCCCATAAAATTTCTGGTCCGGGTAGGCATCCACGTTTATTTCAACGGGGTCTCCCGGCCCAATCTGTGTAAGCTTTGTTTCTTCAAGCTGTGCGGTAATCCAGACGTTTTTCATGTCGTATATGGTGTAAATTGGCTGCCCGGGCTGAACAACGTCCCCTTCCAGTACCCAGCGTTTTGCAACCACGCCGTTCAAGGGTGATACAATGGTTCCATTCTGCAGCTGAGTCTGGAATACTCCGAGCTGTGCTTTGGCAGTGCCGACCCTTGTCAGGGCTATATTATAATCGGCCTGAGCCGCTTCGAGTGCTCTGGCAGCATGATCATATTGTTCTTTGGGAATGATGTTATTCTGAAATTGTGACTTAGCCCTGTTGAAATCATCCTTTGCTCTCTCCAGGTTTACCTTAGAAAGAGTAATACTTTCCTGTGCATTAATGATTGAGGCCTCGGCCTGTTTTTTCTGAGCCTGCAGATCCGACGTATCCAGCAATACAAGCTGTTCTCCCTGTTTAACCGTATCGCCTTCATCAACCGACAGTTTTATTATGCGTCCCAGCATTTTAGAACTGATGGTGGCTTTATCGCCGTCAATGAATGCATCATCGGTTGATACATAGCCTTTTGTTCCCATGTACCAGTACCATCCAATTCCACCCAGGATAATAAATATAAACAGCGGGATCAGAATTCTTTTCTTCTTGTAAATGGGCACAGATTCTATTTCCTGATCTTCAGTATTCCCGCCGTTGCCATTTCTATTTATTATATTTTCTTTTAATTTTTCTTCCACTTTTACTCTCTCCTTCCGGACGTTGATTTAATATTTCCCAATTCCCATGATGAAAATGTCGATAGTAAGCATCATTTCATGATGCAGTTCCTCATATGATTTCCCCTCAAGCCTCGAATGCGTCATGGATTTAATTGTCCTGAGCCTCAGGCCCTGAATAAGATGGATCAGCAGATCTGCAACTTCAGCGTTAATATCACCCCTGAATTCTCCGTTAATCTTTCCTTCTTCAACAATACCTTTAATAACTTCAATTTCTCTGTTCCCGAATTCATCCGACATTTTTTTATGAACCGTTTTTTTCTCGAGAAAGGTGTAGTAAGACAGCATCCCGAGATTCACAAGACTTTGAAAGAATTTTAACCTTTCTTCCACGTATGTGCGCAGTTTCTGAGCGGCCGAGGTCTGAATTTTAAGTAAGCACGCCAGCTTTTCCATAAATTCATCCATTTCCTGCGAAATTACCACCTGGAACAGGCTTTCCTTGGTAGGGAAATAATAGTAAAGTGAAGCCTTTCCCATTCCAATCTCACCTGCAATATCTTCCATTGTGGTTTTGGAAAAACCATACCTTGCAAAAAATTCTCTTGCTGCCAGAATGATCTGCTTTTCTTTTTCCTTAGAAACAGTATCTTGCATTTTAATATCCCGTTTTCGACTATTTTACTTGAATAGTCGAAAAATAAAGAAAGTTTCTCAGTATTTCAAGTCATTATATCCTGTTTTGCAATATTCAGTCTGGATTTTTGTCCGTTTTTCAGAGGCGGTGGATTGGGCAGGAGGCAGTCACTGAAAATCCTGAAAAATAAGGAGCGGATACCCTTTCAATTTAGTTTTTGTCATAAATTGGCTGATTACCGGCAGGTATTAGCTGGCCGGTAATCAGGTTTGAAGTCCCGGACCGGGGTCTAGAAGCTCAGAGTGACCTTCAGGTTCAGGAAACGGCTGCTCAGTATTCTGGGTATTCTGACAGTCCCTTTATAATCAGGGAATACCATCATAAAATCATAACCCGCAAAATTTCGTTTATCGAAGACATTAAGCACTTCTACCATGGCAAGCAGGGCAAGACCCTTGTCAAATTCGAATCTGGCCGAGAGTCCCATATCTGCCCTGAGATAAAACAAAAACTCTTCAGGATGCTGATAGTCAACGTACATGACATCCTTACCCGAGGCGGGGTCAGTGGTTACTCCCTTATTATAGAATAAAAAGCCGCTTCCTGCCAGCAAGCGCAAGTGCGACTGCCAGTTAGGGTGTTTCCGGAACTGATCCTGAAGAAAAATCTGTATAGTATGCGTCTGGTCAAAAAGCCTTCTTTTATAGGGCTCATCTGCGCCTGCTCTTCTTTCCCTGGAATGAAGAAAGCTATAACCGAGCCAGCTGTCGGTGCCTTTGGTGATCCTGCCTTTTAACATCAGATCAAAGCCATATGCGTAACCCTCATTTACATTACCTCCGGAATAGATCATCTTCAATTCTTCATAATAGAAGGGGATCAGGCGGTCAAGTTTTTTGTAAAAGGCCTGCACCTGAAGTGAAAGGGTTCGGCTTATTATGCGTTCCCAGCCGAGCACGCTGTGGAATGACCTCTGGGATTTAATGGCGTTGTAATCTATGTCTGTGCCATTAAATTCATTGAAGAAGGGGGGCTGATAATAAAGCCCGGTATTTAAGCTGAATGTGTTTGAGGAATCTAAATAGTAATAGAGTGCTGCCCTGGGACTGAAAAGCCTCTCCTTTGTGTATTTATAGATCAGAAGGCGGGCCCCCACCTCGGCCCTCAGGCTGGGCAGAATACTAATTGCGTCATTGGCGTAAAGAGAAAGTGAGTTAAGGTCAAAATGATTACGGGACGATTTAATTAATGGCAGGGTCTGAAGTGACAGCTTTCCGGTTTCCTGGAAAAACTCATTGATATCGGAATCAAGTCCTACCAGCCTGAGTTCTCCGCCAAGGTCAATTAAATGGGCCAGGAATTTAATGTTCATGTCAGTCTTAATTTGTCTGCTTAACAGTTTGGTGCTGTTCTGGGATTTCTCATATCGGGTTTTAATAAAATCCCTTTCTGAGGCCGATAGAATGTCTGCATTGGGATAGTAATATACGTCCCCTGAAACATCACCGGTTTCGTTTTCGCCCGACCAGTACTGGCTGTATGACGTACTGACTGTAGCCGCGGGCAGCAGGCTGTAGCTGTATTTTATTGCCGAGAGTCCCGTGTAATAGTAATAATACTTTGAGCCGTGATAGACAAGTTCAATTGCACTGGCCAGACCCGTGGATCTGTCGGAATTGAAGTGGCCGAGCCAGTTAGAGGGTGTAACGTCGTACTTATTATGGTTATAGATAAACATTATCTCAATATTACTGTTTTCGGTAGGGCGGAAAGTTGAAAACAGCTGGACGTCGGAGAAGGAGGGGTTATAGTCGCCCTTTGTCTGAAGTCCGCCCAGAAACATTTTAGGATATGCGAGTCTGGCCCCCAGTATAACCGAAGCGTTATTGTAGCCTTTTCTTATTGTAAGGCCCGCATTCATGAAGTCCAGCCGCACATTTCCCTTTAGTTTGCTGTTAGGATCGGAAACGTAATCCACATCCAGGGCAGAAGACATTTTATCTCCATAGACAGCGCTAAAAGCCCCGTTGGAGAACCGGAGGGACTTAACCATATCGGGATTGATGATGGACTGATTTTCCTCGACGCCCTGTTTAAGAAGCATTGGCCTGTAGATCTCATATCCGTTCAGATAAATAAGGTTTTCGTCAGCACTGCCGCCTCTTACATTATAACTGCTTGTAAGTTCATTATTGGATGAAACGCCGGCCAGAGTCTGTACGCTGCGCAGAACATCCGAATAGACGTTAGGCATTGTAACGACGTCATTATTTGTAAGTTTCTGTACAACGCTTGTGGGGTATTCCCTTTTTGCTGTAACCGTGATTTCGTCCTTAATGAAGCTTAAGGGTTTCAGCAATATGCTGAGCAGCTGTGACGAGGAGGTATCCGTGATGCTTACTATTTTAGTCAGCCGTTCATAGGCAATGTGCATGAACTGAATTTCATAGCGGCCAGTGCGGAGCCGGACATGAAAATTGCCGTCAATATCGGAATAGAAGACATTGTCTGAATTTTTAATCATTATAACGCAGTCAGAAACAGGCTCATTGTTGCTGCTATTCAGAATGCGGCCGTTAAGGAAGGTGCTCCCAGGTTGGGAGAAAACAAAAGAAGTGCTCATCAGAATGAAACAGATTATACTACGCATTTTTTATCCGGTAGAATGTTGGGAAAAATGGTAGTTCTATTTCAAATAAAGTACGTCCTTATCTTTTGATTTAAAAATTACAAATCCTTCAAAGAAAGTCAAGAGCTTTAATAAAAAAATGTTCCTGAATATATTTCATACGTTCATTCTGTGTCCCCGGTCTTTTCACGGAAGCCTGCAATAAAATCGGCAACTTCCGGTGTCCCGTTCTTCAGGTGCATGTTGTTTATATTATTAATATAGTTGTTATACAATTTTGTGTCGCTTAACAGGCGGTTAACGACTCCGGGAAGTTTTTTGACATTTTTCTCATAGATACCCAGCCTGTTTTTTTCGATGAATTCCACATTGCCTTTTTCCTGTTCCCAGATATAGTCGTTTACAATAGGAATCTTCTTTGTCAGCAGGATTTCCATGAATGTGGATGCACCGCATTTTGTAATGACGAGGTCAGAAATGTTAAGCAGATCGTTTACAAAGTCCACATAGCCGTAGACCTTCAGGTTCCGATATCCTGATTTTTCCTTTAGTTCTGAGGCAGAGTTGAATAGTCTCTTATTCCTGCCGCACACGATTGCTACTTCGGCATTGTTTACTTCTTTCATCAGGCTGCGGAGGATTGCCTCGCCTTTGGGGATCCCATCGCCTCCGCCCATAATAAGTACGATTTTTTTATGAGGATCAAAGCCGAGCTTTTCCCTCAGGGCGGGAATTTTGTTCTGATCGAGCGGAGTGGAATACTTTTCATCGAGTATGAAAGGAAAAATGTGGATCTGACTGGGTGGAATCTTTTTCCTTATGGCATATTTTTTCAGCTGGGAACTGAAGACGATCATATTCTGGTCCTTTCTCAGGAACCAGACCGGGTGTGCAGTAAAAGGATCAGTTACAACAGTTATGACCGGAATGTCCAGATTGTTTTCTTTCAGTATTTCATATACCGGCTTGATGAGGAAAAAGTGAAAGATTACAATTTTTGCTGGTTTTTCATTCAAAATCCTTTCCTGCAGATAAGGCTTGATACGGTCTGAAACCAGAAGTGAATTGTACCTGGCCAGTCCTATAATTTTATTGGCTGCATAGATCATCTCATAGTACCATTTTGCCCTGCTTTGAAGTATACGGTAGCCGTCTTCGACAATAAATCTGGCGTATGAGGGGGCTTCGGCCAGACCGTCAATCAGAATGGGCTCAATTCTGCCGCCATACTTTCCAACGAGAATGCGGGCAACTGATCTGGCAGGTGCCAGGTGTCCTCCTCCGGTCTTCAGGTACAATAACAGGTATTTATCTTTAGGCATTGCTATTTAACGCGTCTCCTTCTCCAGTCCTGGAGAATATTAATACTACTTCATGACCGGTGAATCCTCGGGGGACATTTTACCGGTCTCAAGTATCTCAAGAATCTTATAAGTTCCAAGTTTTCTGGCCTTCAGAAATCCCGACCAGGCGGCATCAGCCAGTCTTCCGTTTCTAAGCATATCAAACAGCCACTGATCCGTATATTCAGGGTTTTCCTGCCGGATGCCGGCATTGATTTCTGTAAGCCATTTTCTATTAAATATTTCCTGTGAACCGATTGCAGGTGTCATTATTAAAGGAAGTCCCAGGCCGCAATAGAATGACAGCTCGCTGGGTTTTGTCCACAGTATGTCAGTATTTCTGATAGCAGCGTTGAATTTTTTGAAATAATCATTCATTACCGGGTCATATATAATTTCAATGCTTCCGGAGGCATCAGGCAGTGAGGCCTTAACCCTTTCAAAAAAATCCCTGACCTCCGGGCGGATTCCCGCAACCAGGTTCAGTTTCAGCTCTCCGGCAGCAAGTCTTTTCCTTAAACTCCGGGCTATTTTTTCTCCGATCTCTTTCTGTGCTCCGGCACCACCGACGGCATAGGTAAGAGTAAGTTTTCTTTCACCCCTGAACATGCAATTCTCATTTCCTAAAAAATACTCGACGTTTCTGTTATGCAGAGGCCAGAACCTTTTTCTTGGATCCAGATAATGCAATCTCTGGCCAAGGTCTGCCTTTAATGCAGAAAGATCTTTATCTCCCAATAGATCTGTCGAAACAGGAAAGCCGGTCAGAAATATTCTTTCGTCAGGTACACCGTATGCCCTCAGCCTTTGGGCAGCTTTTCCGCAGGGGGCAAAATAGTTTATTCTGCTATCCCAGGGATTTTTAGCGACCCAGACCCTGTTTAAGTCAGCATCACAGATAATGCAGTATATTTTATCATAACCTTTCACGTCAGCGGCAATAGCCGGTGCATAGAAAGAAGTAACAAGCGGCAGGTGTTTTTTCTTTATTTTCTCGAACATGCCTGCGCAGAGTCCCTTTTTAATAAATGACAGCAGCATACTTACCTGGAATGTGCTCTGGGATAAATTCCTTATTGGATAAAAAGAGGGGATGTGCAGGAACGTATCCAGTATGCCGAATACAGGTTTACCGATAATGGGGATGCTCCTTGCCTGAGAGAAAAATTCATAGGTCCCCAGCATGCGTTTCCACTGTTTTTTCTCCGAGGGAGCAGACGCATCGGTAGCACCGACGGTTATAATTCCTTCTTCGGCGATATTCCTGAAAGGATAAACGGCTCTCTGATGTCCATAGCCCATATCGGCCGAAACCACCCATGCTTTTATGTTATCAGTCAACTGGTTTGTCAATTTATTGTCCAGGGTATATAAATATTTAATATTCTCGGATTATTCAGGCCAAAAGCCGAAATTCAAAAATGGATATAATCAGTCCCTAATATTACCATTTTCTCAAAATTTATCAAATCATGAAAATGTTAACTTTTCAGGGTACAGGCTAATACAGTGAGAAATCATCAGTCATACTTCTGACTCTGAAAAATTATAGAGCACATTTCTTTCTTTCAGATAGTGCAATATTTTCTCAAAACAATTTTCATTTGCGCCAATATGTTCAGGAGGAATTATGCCTGTTGTGTTATAGTCACGGTTCAGAAGCAGTTCAGCCACAGCGCAGCAGGTATAACCCGTTGTGCGGGCCATGGAGGAAATATTGTTAGTTGAGTCAGTCTCATCAAAGAGTGTTGAGGTGATCTTCTTCTTAATGCCCTTATCTTCACCATGCATTTCGATGATCATGGCTGTAAATTCCTTCTCACCTTCTTTAAGCCTCCAGTGGGGGAATAGAATATGAGATGTAAGATCGATGGGCCGAAACTCATTTTCTCCTATTTTAAGATAATCACTATTGAAAAATCCGCTATCCCTGAAAACCTTCATGATTTCCATGTGTCCCGGATATCTGAGTGTTTTTTCAACCATATCAGGAACTTTCATTGTATGGATAAGAGTGCGGAGTCCGTCTGTATTAAATGCCACGAGTGTGCCCACCCGGGCAACCTCAACGGTTTCAGGTTCTGTAAGTGCTTCTTTAAAAACTAATTTACCTTTTGATACTATCCGGCAGGTCCGGGTATATTCTTCAATAACATCAATTGGCGAGAATGGGGCTTTATACTGGAATGGAAGCTTTCTCTCAAATGGAAGTCCCCCTACCATGCACTTGTAGCTCTCCAGGTTAAATCTTGATGCATAGCAGCCCAGTATTATATTACTCATGCCCGGGGCGACTCCGCAGTCAACAGCGGCCCTTACTCCTTTTTCTTTTGCCATATTATCAAGCAGGAACGGGTCCTCGCTGAAAAAAGAAATATCCACTACATCTTTCCCCTCCTCAATTACGTTTTTAAGCGTATTGAATCCCATGAAGCCAGGAACAGCACCAATGACAAGGTCGCTATCCTTTATTGCCCGCCTGAGGGGTCCGGGTTCTGAGATATCCAGTGAGAGTGTACGGATATCTGAGAAGCCTGGTCCATTGAAATTCTCCTTTTTAAGGTCAATCGAAGTTACCTGATACATTGGGGACAGGTTTCGTGCAATAGCACTCCCCACCATTCCCGCACCCAGTACGGTTATATTCTTCATAATTACTCCATCATAAAAGCATCTAATCGGTTTCTGTTTAACTTTTTCAATTAACCTTAAAGGGGAGTGTCTCTCACTTAAAGGGCTGAGTTACTGACCAGTGGGTCTGTATGATTTTCCATTCCCCATCGATATTCTTATATACTTCCGTACAATTCCAGCGGTCTTCTTTCCCGTCTGTAGTTGAAAGGTAGTTAAATGTCAGCACACCAACATTATCAGCAAGCTGAACCTTGGGATTAAGTAACCTGAAGCTGTCAGCTTTTATCTGTCCCCTTATTGCCTCATAGCACGTTTTGAGGGCTTCCAGGCCGTCAATACGGAACTCAGTAAAAGGATCAAAGTAAACTACTTCAGGAGCTGAGATTTCAAGGAAACCAGACGGGTCGCCTTTACCCCAGCGTTCCAGGGCGGATTTTTCAAGATTGATGATTATTTCTGCACAGTCTGATTCCATCATGGATACCTCAACAGTTTTGAAAAATAAAATAAACAGTAAAATACTATAAATATCTTGTACGGATTACTTCCATGTGATGCTGCAGGTGTCCGGCCATTATATATGCCAGTGCCCTTACGCTTACTTCAAAGTTGCTTGCATATCCCCGCCTTAACCAGGCCTCAGCAGGGAATGACTTCAGCATATAGATGGTTGATTGTCTGACGGCCTGCAGCTGTAAGGCCAGATCCTTTAGGCTGATATTATCGAATTCAGCCCATTTTACGTAATCATCCTGTTCAAATCCAGGGAGCCTATTCTGGTCATTTCTTGCAAAGCGGAGGGCCCTGTAGGCGAATATGCGTTCGGCATCGGTTATATGTCCAACTACCTGCTTAATGCTCCATTTACCGGGTGCATATCTGTAGCCGGCTTTTTCTTCGGATATTTTCTCAAGCAGTGTAATTGAGTCCACAAGCTGCTGCTCCAGTACTCTTAAAATATTGCCTTCCGGTACAGCTGAAACGTATTGCTCGTAATATTCGGCGTATTCTGTCTTCCCGGGTTTTTCTATTGTGAAATCTTCCATTTTTACTCCCATAGAATAATAAAAAAATAAGTAAAGAAGAGCCGTATCATTTAACCTGTAAAACAACAAAAGTCATATCGTCAGCCTGAGGTGCACTTCCACGCCAGCATTCAGCTGCATTACAAAGATCCTGGACAATCTCTTCCGGAGTCTTATCTGCTGCACTGAGGAAGTATTCACTTACGCGTCCAAGGTCCAGCATTTCCCTGTCTTCATTAAACAGCTCACTAAAGCCGTCACTCATAAAGAGCAGAGTATCCCCGTGCGCAAGGGAAAATACCTGTTCGGTATATGGGAAATCAGAGTGTGCACCAAGGGGCATGCCCTTAATAGTAATGGTTTCAATCTGTCTGGTTGCGGCTCTATAAAAAAGTATTGGTGGCATTCCGGCAGCAGAAATAGTAATACTGCTATCCTGAATGCGTGCGAGTGTCAGTCCCATATACATTTTATCAAAATGCATCTGGCGCATAACCCTGGTGCAATGATTAAAATATTTGGGAATGCTTGGGTCAATTTCTGAAATATGGAAAAGGCTTTTCATTGTTGCAACCATTATTCCGGCTTTCATTCCGTGTCCCGTTGCATCGCCCAGGGCAATGATAAACTTTCCATCCTCATCGGCACGGAAATCATAATAATCGCCACCCACCTCAACTGCAGTCAGCATTTTTACGGCAATATCCAGATTACCAGGGACCTGTATGGTATTGGGGAGCATTGAAAGCTGGAGTGCCCGGGCATCCTCGAGTTCTTTTGTTTTCCTTTTATTATCCGCCTCAATTATCTTAAGCCTGATCTCTTCTTCTTTTGCCCGCCGTTCCTGTTCCAGTGACCGTTCTGAGAGTTCTTTAACCTGGATGAGCTGCATTTCAAGATCCTTATAAGTCCGTGCAAATTTGCGGGATAGGTAAATAAGTGTTGCAATGCTTAATGCAACCATGCCGAAAAGCGCTGGATTTGGTATTCTCAGGAAGAAAGGAAAGTTGAAATAGTCAAGCATATCATTAACAAGTGCAAATGCCAGAACAAGGAATCCGGCTCCTACAATATATGCGTCTCTTCCCGCATGTTCCTTTTTTAAGAAGAATCCTCTTATGATCTCTAAGGATGCAAGAATAAAATAGGCAAAGAAAAATATATAGTTTAGCATAGCGGGCTTGAATATTCCCATTACTGCCATAGCAATACCAATCAGAATGAATGCAATAACAGGTTTTGTAATTGGCATCTGCAGCAGTGTACGGTATGTCATTATCCCGAAGATTACCGTTAAAAAGCGTATGGGAAATTGAATGCGCCATAAGAGGACGAGTTCTTCTGCAGTTGTAGTATGCATCATCTGGTAGCTGCAGTAGACCAATATACCAAAGCATAGCATGCATAACGAGTAATATAAATTCTCCTTAAAAGATGGATAGAAAATAAACAGCAGCAGGTGAAATACAGCAAAGGCAACCGGTATTACTGTAAATATCATCTGGTTGATGGTGGTGCTGCGC
>JBLMZM010000060.1:0-2954 GCA_050258815.1 Ignavibacteriales bacterium | reverse complement strand
TCCCTGAGAGCGGTTCTTTTTCCTTCTTCAAACTTATCCTGACGCTCGTAAACATTTCTCCTCAGCTCATCCTCGCTCTCCCTGTGGCAAACCTGGCAGGAATTTGCGATGTCGTTAAGCGGGCTCTGTATCTTGTGGTTCGTAAACTTAACTCCCCCTTCACTGCGGTAAGGCATGTGACAGTCGGCACAGGCGAGTCCCCTGGCTGCGTGAATGCCTGTTTTGAACATTTCATAATCAGGGTGCTGTGCTTTCAGCATCGGCGCCCGGCTCAGGCCGTGCGTCCAGTCGGAGAAGTTCACCTTGTCATAATACCCTTCAATTGAATCGACAATCATCCCCCTGTCCCATGGGAAGGTCAGGTAATGCTCCTCTTTTCCCTTAAAGTAATATTCCACGTGGCACTGCGCACAGACCAGCGAACGCATTTCCTGGTGCGTGGCCTTTGTAATATCTTTTCCCTGACGCGCAAAGGCTTCTATGAGTGCCGGACGCGTAACGCGGAGGTTCATTGTTTTGGGGTCATGACAGTCCTGGCATCCGATCGGGTTATATATTTCGGGCCCCATATCGAGCCATGTGCCCTTGTAGAAGTTGGCCACGCCGATCTGGTTCATCACCCTGGGCACGTCTGTACTCTTGCACGTCCAGCACGTTGCAGGCTGTGGAGCAGTTGTTCTTAGAATATTCCTGATATCCTGAATAGCGTGGTAATGCCCACGTCCCTGGTTATAGCCTTTTGAGAATGAGTATCCTGCCCAGATAACCACCAGCTCAGGATCTATATCCAGGTAATCTATCATTGCGCTGCCGCCGTATTTGCTCCTGAAGGTTGTATCCATTGTGCCAAGATAGCTCTGGTACTCCCGGGGGTAATTTTCGCCCCATTTTTCATTTCTGGGCTCCCAGTCGGCAATCGGCTTTACCATCTGAAGGGCTGCCGACTCCTGCCTGCGTTCTACAATTGAAGCGGCCAGCATTCCGATTAGAAAAACTATAACAACTGTACCCAGGAAAATCAGCCATCCGAGCCACGGCCTTCCTTTTATTATTTCCTGAATTGGTCTCATATTCTAAGCCCCTGAACTTGTGAAAAATATATTTTGATTTTTATTTTCTGATTCTATTTCGATTTATCTTTTTCCGGTACTGTAGTTCTCAGCCACTCCGGCACTGCCGGCGAGAGGTTAGGGACCCTTGCATAAGGCGCCGAGGCCAGGCCTCGCACACGCCCGTGAGGGGTTTCCCTGTGGCAGCTCCAGCATACGGGCCCCTCACCTTTCAGGTAATCTTTATAAGTGATATTTCTTGCGTAAACCATCTGCACGCGGAAGTAGTGGCACCTTATGCAGTTTTCCTGCACCACCCCTGCCCCTGCTTCTTTGATTGTAATTACCTGGGGCTCCAGCCTGAAGGTAAATATTGTTGCGTGCCTGAGGCCGTCGGAGGCCTTGAAGAAATATTTGCGCGCAAAATTGTCGTGCGGAACGTGACAGTCGTTACACGTAGCAACGCGCCCGTGGCTGCTCTTCTGCCAGGTTGCATACTGAGGGTTCATGACGTGGCAATTTACGCACGTCTCGGGATTATCTGAAAGATAGGAGACTGCATTGGATATGAAGAAAACATAAACTCCAAGCCCGGCAAATATGCCGAGCAGTACAATTACCGGCACTTTCCACTTATCGGGAGGAACAAAGGCATTAACTATTCTTTTTACAGCCGGGACTTTTTGACGGGGCTCTTCCTGCATACAGATGCTCCAATAGTTCTTCTTGTAAAGTTACTGTAAATCCGCCGGGCGTAGAACTGCCGAGGCTTATCAAGTCAGTATATGTTCCTGGGTACCTTAAGATACGAATTTTGGAGAAAAAGTAAATACTTGAAGCTTAAATTATTTAAATGCATGCCGGACATGGCAAGCGGGGGGAAAAAAAGCCGGAAGGAACGATTCCCTCCGGCCTTAGAAACTACTTATGCGGCGGGTTACTTGAACTGCGCAAAAGCATTTGTATTTTTTGTTGGGGCAAACCTGTGCTTGTATCCCGAAGCGCGTTCGGGGTAGTATGCCTGTTTTTCGCCTGAGGCGGTTTCATTATAAACTACCGTATACCTGCCCTGCCTTGATGAATACTCATTCCTCGGGGCGGGCTGCGCCTGTACCTGCTGGCTCTCCATCCCATTATATGACGGATTGTACTCGTTATAAACACTCAAAGTCTGAGGATAACTCTGCTCCTGTCTCATTTCTGAATAATAGCCATGACTCATCTGCATGCCATATTCCGGCTGGTTCTGAGTTGTCTGTTCGCTCTTGTTCATCTTGAACACGATGTAGGATATAAGTAACACCAGCAGCAGGAGTCCTGAAAAAAGGGCTAAGCTGATCTGAATAATTGGTACAAGTTCCATACGTCTCCCGGCATTAAAAATTCATAAATAATAACCCAATTATTGTGCCAATTCCGCAAAATGTAAAAAAGCAGGATTTACACTAATCTGAGTGTCTTAAAATGAATCACAGAAGAAGAATGTCTTAAAATGAATCATTGTGATTACTTCAGTCACTTAATTCATTTTACTTAGAAAATAATTTATGCAGTATGATCTGAATCAATGAAAAGCCGGCCTGACCAGATGCAGACATATTTTTTATGATTTTTGAGCCCGGGACCTGAGATTTTATAAAAGGTAAAGATATTTCAGCCTATTTACAAACTGAATTTTTTGAATTTGAGACACAATTTGCGGGTAAAACGCTGCACCAAGGGTAAAGGCGGAAGTGGACTTAATCAGCCGGAAGAGCAACAAAACTGTCCTTAAAGCCGTTATTTGAAAGGATTTCCATGCAGTCGGGGCAGTAGAACTGCCCCTTGATGTCAATTTCTTCAACTCCCTGCGAGGAATGCATTACACAATCCCAGCTCCTGCAGTGAATGAGGCCCATATTGTGC
>JBLMZM010000059.1:0-4252 GCA_050258815.1 Ignavibacteriales bacterium | reverse complement strand
TCCAAAAGAAGATTAAACCTGAGCCTGAATTTGGGAGTATCACTGATCTGGACCTCTTACACCTTAAAAACCTACGGGCGGATTTTCGATCAAAAAGAATCGGAGTCTGTAACATATGACGGCATTACAATAGGATTTACTCCCGGCATTACCTTGTTCCGTGAGATTTCCAATTTCACCGTATTTGGGAGTGTTGGGTACCAGATTTGTCTGCCTTCAACATTTAAATCTAATGGCGCTACCGTCAGAGTAACGATATTTGAAAATACAATTAGTCCGGGAATTTACGGCCTTAGGCTGGGTTTCGGATTAGGCTACAAAATTTGAAAGAATCTTTATCCTTTCAGGTAATAAGTTTTGTATCGCAAAGCTTTCAGAACAATTTTGCGGATTAACTTTTGACTATTGACTTTCTGGCAGTTCGGTTAATTTTCACTTAAATTGTTTATTATGCAACAAATGTGAAAGAATGCAGATGCCGCCACTGCCTGGAAAATCAAATGACCCCGGACTTAGCGAAAAGTACTTCAGCCGGACAAAAAGAATTATTAATAACGACGGGTCTTTTAATATTACCCGCGTGGGTACGGGTTTCTCACTCTGGGATATCTACCAGTTCCTGGTAAACCTCTCCTGGCCCAGGTTCATCTCTTCAGTCCTGGGCTTTTATCTCCTTGTCAACTGCTTCTATGCTTTGCTCTATTTTATAACAGGCATCGATAGCGTGCACGGCGCAAGGGGAGAGACTATAATCAGAACACTGGAAAATCTTTTCTTCTTCAGCGTCCAGACTATCTCAACCGTCGGCTACGGCAATATGGCCCCCATGGGGATCTATGCAAATATAATTGTCACTTTTGAAACACTTACAGGACTCCTGGGCTTTGCCCTCGTAACAGGACTCCTTTACGGAAGATTCTCACGCCCGACGGCAAGAATCCTTTATAGCAGTAAGGCCCTCATTTCCCCATATCAGGACAAAACCAGCCTGCAGTTCAGAATTGCAAACCAGAGAAGTAATGCCCTTCTTGAAGTTGAGGCAAAGGTTATGGTCGCTTTCGTTGAAAATACTAACGGCAGCAGCAAAAGGGAATACTACAACCTTGCGCTTGAAAGGTCATATATCTACTTCTTCCCCTTAAGCTGGACTATCGTCCACCCGATCGATGAGGAGAGCCCTTTCTGGAATAAAACCCCTGAGGACCTGAAAAACCTCGAAACTGAAATCCTTATACTTATAAAAGGCTATGATGATATTTTCAGCCAGACCGTCCATTCAAGATTTTCTTACAGGTTTGATGAGATAATCTGGGGCGCTCGCTTCAAGCCCGCTTTCTTTATCGACCAAAATGGCGACGTGATAATTGACCTTAAAAACATCCATAACTTTGAAACCGACAGGGATTAGACCTGCATAATAAAAAAGCCCGGAGACCTGCCGGTTTCGGGCTTTAATAAACTTTTAATTATTTCAGCAGATTCATCTTCATAGTCTTTTCAAAGCTGCCTGCCTTTATATGGCAGAAGTATATACCGCTTGAGACTTTTTCACCCAGCTCATTCATGCCGTTCCACGTTACATTGTAAGTGCCTGCATTCTGATAATTGTTTACCAGCTCTGCCACATGCTTTCCTGTTATGTCATAAACTGCTACTTTAACATCTGTCCCGGTTGGCAGGGCATAGCGTATCGTTGTCGTTGGATTGAAAGGATTCGGATAATTCTGCTCCAGGCTGAATTTATCCGGAATTTTAGTGTCTATTTCCGTAACTGCTGTAGCTGTCTTTATGGTTGCCCTCATAAAAAGTGTGTAATCATTCGGCGCAGCCATCTTGTACCAGGATTTCTGAGCATAGTCATATTCGTAAGCTCTGCCGTTGCCGGACGGGGGATCGGCTCCGATTAACGGCTGGCCGGCCCCGTCATATAAAACTGCTACAAAAAAATCTCCTGAAAGCGATCCGCCGGTTATGTTATATTGCTGCCAGCCTGTGCCTTTCGGAGTTGTTGTATATGGCTGCAGCCATTCTTCTCCCGGCAGGCCTTTATTAGGATCAGCCTTATAAATTACAAGCTGAAACTGGCCCGTGCCATTATTTTTGTCTCCGTTGGTGTAAACCTGTACCTGTGATATTGTATAATCACTGCCTGAAGGGCTGAAACGCACTCCAAGCTGCCAGTACGCATCAGGCTCATATACGCCTATCGATGGATCTCCGTCATCATAAACCATCTCTGTTGATGTGGGCTCACCCGTGGCATCATCAATGCCCACTGCAGTAAAGCCGTCAGCTACTGCTTTATAATCTGCTGATGATTCACCGTAGAGATCCTTTGCCGCATTCAGGCACGCCTGCCTCAGATCCGAAAACTGCGCGTTTTTTGTCAGATAAGTAGTAAGTGCCCTGTACCATATCTGCCCGGCTTTCCAGCGCCCTGTCCCGTTTGTTACATTGAAGAAAGCCTTGTTGGGAATCCCCGAATTTATGTGGACCCCGCCCCAGTCGTGCTCCTCGTCATTTGCCAATTCCACAAACTCACTCATGTTGGCAGGCTGCCACCCCGACTGCCCCATATCCTTTCCGTTATGCGGATCGGAAATGTTCCGCAGCGCATCTCCGGAAACACCGGGCGTGAATATGTCCTCGCCCATAAGCCAGTTTGTTGAATCTACGAGCGATCCGAATACGTCGGCAATGGACTCATTGATTGCTCCCGGCTGAAACTCATATGCCAGGTTGGCTGTGTGCTGTATTACGCCGTGCGTTATCTCGTGCCCAATTACATCAAGGGCACCGGCCAGATTACTGAACCTGTCCCCGTCACCGTCACCATACGACATGAACAGCCCGTTCCAGAAAGCGTTATTATATTGCTCCTTAAAATGAACTATATTGAGTAGTGAGCCTCCTTTGTTATCAAAACTGTTCCTGTTGTAATGCGACCTGTAAAAATTATATACTATTCTTGAATAAGCATGGGCATCCACGGCAGCCCTAAGACCATCATTGTCGTTAAAGTTATCATCCCCGTTCGGATCGGTAACAAATTTGGCTTTATCATAACCATTGCCTGAAGTATCATTAAGCGCATCATAAGTTTCAATAACGCCTTTCAGGCTGTCAACCGGAGGAGTAAACATTGGCAGTGTGGCGTCAATCAGATAGTACTGGCCACCCGAGAGGTAAGTCTCAATATTTCTTACAGTCCCGTTCAGCCCTGTGCCTTTTCCCTTTGTGGGGCCATCATAACGCAAACCGTCATCTTTTCTTATTACCTCTCCGGTCTGCGCGTCAATGAAAAATGTCATCATCGGATAATATTTCCCCGGTAGGTTTACTTCATACGCAAGGACAGGAACATTATTTTTCTGGTAAACCACAAGCTCCCATTTTTTTGAAGAGGGTACATAGTTAATTTTCCCCGCGGCAATTGAGATTGCTGCATCCGGCGAAATCTGCGCCGCCGTATTTATTATTGGGGTAGGGACGTAGGTGCCGTTTACAGATTCTATAGAACCATCGGAATTGAAATGGACGATTATGTCACTGTAATAAATCCTGATCCCATTTACACGCTGTTCATATTTTACGTGTGTCATTTTTAGATTGTCCGTAAATGATGAAACAGCTCTTAATTCTTTATCCGGTTCATTAAGCCCAAAAAGATCCCTGTTTTCAGAAATGAACCTGATACCATCAGAGGGCAGAGGGGTTGAAGAAGCATACCCCGCGGCAGTAAGTTTTCCGCTTAATAAAGCAGGGGTGGAATTAAATTTACTCCACTTAACTTTCAGTTCATGCCCCGCAGAAGCCTGTAGAACGCTCAAGCCTTTCATTTTGTCGTGCTGCGTGAAACTGACCGGGCTGTTCTTAACCTTAATTCCGCCGTTCCCGCCGAAGATGAAAACACATGGAATTATTACATATAAAACATGTATAAAGATACGCATCGTCATTCTTCCTGATTTGTTAATCCTGCAGTGATTTAATTATGCTTTTGACCTCAGAATAAAACCTGCTTACAGCTTCCGGAACATTCCTGTCAGGGGCCGGACCGGGCCAGGAGTACCTTGTTGCCGTACCATCCTTGCGAAGAGTGATGTATGAAGTGATATTGCCTTTTTCAGAGTATTTGGCCTTTAGGACCTCTGAAATAAGTTCATTTACTTTTTGAATCTGCTCCTTATTCAGCCGCCCCTTTTCCTTTTCAGAGCCTTTTGTTGTGAGTATTCCCTCGAAACTCTTAACC
>JBLMZM010000058.1:0-3318 GCA_050258815.1 Ignavibacteriales bacterium | reverse complement strand
GAAGACTTATACAGTTCTATGGCATCATGAAATTTGCCCTCCAGCTGAAGCTGGTTGGCCCTTGATATCAGAATATGAGCTGAAGTCATATTAAGCCTCCTCTTTATTAATACAACAAAACACCCCCTCATTTTGTTCAAAATCCCCCCGGCTTTGTCCGGTGTTCAAGCCGGGATAATCCTTAATTATCTGCTGTTGCTGGCAGCTCATTAACCGTTTATAGGGAGGATATCCCGGTAGAAGCTGGCAATCAGATCCTTTTTTACCCTGGCCGGGGCGGTGGCCATATCCTCTTATTCATACGGAAAACGCATTATTATTTAAATAGGGGTACTTGACATTTAAATATGAATATTCTAAGTTGTGGCGGACATGCATTTGAACTACCACCGATATCGGATTTGCTTTGTTTTTCAGCAGTACAGGGCTAACTTAACTTGCAATAATAATTCTAGCGGAAACCAGAGATGGACAAAAAGGATGTTAAAGAGTACCTGAGGAATAAGGGTTACACGGTTAAGGCGCTGGCCGATAAACTGGATATGACCCGCCAGGGACTCGATTATCACCTGAGAATGGGCGGTGAGGTACCCGAGTTTATCATGGATAAAATCCATGAGCTTGTGGCAGGAACAAACATCCAGCAATATTATAAGGAGAACGCAAGGCTGGTTAAAGGTTACTTTTTTCCGTTACTGGACTTCAACAAACTTGAAGGAGGTACCTTGTCTAACCTTAGCTCTGACGGAAGAAACACACACTTTTTCCGTTACCATAAATATGAGAATTGCTTTGTCATCGAGGCAAGCGGCGATTCCATGGAAAGCACCGACAGCAGAACCATCTGCGACGGTGATATGCTGCTGATAGATATGGACCTTGAGGTTATTAATGGAGATATCGTTCTCGTCATGCTCAAAAACGGACGCAAACTCATCCGCATGCTTGCTGGTACAAAAAAAGGCGAAATAATATTGAAGGCTTCGAATTCCGAATATCCTGATATTATGGTCAGACAAAGCGACATAGACCACATCTTCAAGATATGCAAGCTGCACGGAAAAGACAGGGAATTGGTTTGAGCTGAAGGCCGGCTGAAGCTGAATTCTGTATAGTACTTTGTATAAGATGGGATTTTGAATAGAATGCCGTTTAATTCACCGGCTTTTGGCTGAATAAAACGTCAGATATTGATGGTTTTGTCTCATTTTAACCAACTATGAAGTATTGTAAAATGATGCTACTTCTCCGGCAGTATTCAATTCAGGCGGAACATTTTGCCCCTTTGCTGTCTCACTGGGGAAGCTATATCCTCATCTTTTTTTCACTTACACTCCTGCTGATAACTACACTACTTATAATCCTGAAATATTTCCCGAATTCTCCTTTTATTAAGCGCCTGGCCCTGGCTGCAAATAAGGACAATTCCCGGATGCTCGCAATCTTAACAGGATTGTATCCTGGTCCCATCCTCAGCATAGACATTAATGGTAAAATTACCTTTGCAAATTCTGCAGCCGCCTGCATCATGCCGGGTAACGCGCTTATAAACAGGAATATCCGCGAAGTATTGCCGGAAATCAGACTCGATTATAAACGGCTTATCAGTCAGGGGGATACCTGTGAGTTCAATCATGAGATACAAAATAAAACATATTTGGTAATAGCGTGCGGCGCTCCCTCGCTGAATTGCATCCGGCTGTTCCTTAGGATTATTTCCAGGGAGGATAACAATGAAGCAAAATTAAGAGACCTGGGCCTCCATATGCAGGATGCTCTTGAAAAAGAAAAGCAGAGAATTGCAAACGAGCTTCATGACAGCGTGGGACAAAATCTTTCAATAATAAGACTCATCTTTAATGACCTGCTCGACAGCGACGAAAAATATGAACTCAAACGGGCGCTTACTCTTTTGGAATGCTCAATTCATGAGCTGAGAAACATTTCCTATAACCTTAAGCCGCGGATACTGCAGGAGGCAGGACTCGCACCTGCCCTGATTTCCCTGGGCAATATAGCCTCTGAGGGAAGCGGCATTAAAGGCAATGTAGACATTAGAAGCATTTCCGGCAGACTGAGTATGAAGCTAGAAACCTGCCTCTACAGAATAGCACAGGAGGCAGTTAATAACATCATAAGGCATTCCGGTGCAACACAGTTCAAACTCAGGCTCAGCCAGGTAAAGAATTCCGTGAGACTAATGGTTTCAGATAACGGAAAGGGATTCGACGTCCGCGAGACCTTATTAAACGATAAGAGTATTACTAACCTCGGCCTCATAAATATGCGCCAAAGGGCAGAATGCTTTAATGGAACCCTGAAGCTGAAGTCTTCCAAAGGCCAGGGAAGCATGATTATTGTCGATATTCCATTGGAGAATTACCTTGAGGAAAATAATTAAAATTCTTTTAGCCGATGACCATAGCCTCTTCAGACATGGCATGCGTGAACTCCTCAGAAACAGCAGTGATATTTTAATCGCGGGTGAAGCTGCTGACGGGATAGAACTGATAAAACAGTATTTTCAACTCCAGCCTGATATTATTCTTATTGATATCGCAATGCCGGGTCTTTCAGGCATCAGGGCCCTGGAAACCATAAGAAAAAGCGACAGTAACGTTAAAGCACTCTTCCTTTCAATGTATACAGAGGAGATTTACTATTACCAGATATATAAATCCGGGGGCAAAGGCCTGCTCGGAAAAAACATCGACCTGAAACAGCTGCTGAAAGCAATTAAGACCGTAAGCCGCGGGAAATACTACTTCGGCAAAAATTATTCTGACAAAATGCTGGAAGAACTGGACCTCAAGTACGGCCACCCGGCAGGAGAGGACGAAAAGCTTTCAAGGCTGTCCGAAAGAGAAACAGAAATTCTAAAGCTCATTGCCGGCGGCAAAAGCAGCCAGCAGATAGCGGACCAAATTTTTATAAGCAGAAGGACTGTCGATAAACACAGGGCCAATATTATAGGCAAATTAGGGGTCAGCACTCTTATTGATCTCTACAGGTTCGCCCTCCTCATTGAGGAAAAAGACGCCGCCCGTGAGGGGAAGGCTGAGGTTTCCAAAAAATCTTTTCTTTAAAAATACGTACTTGTACGTATTTACTTTTCTGCTTTATTATTATAAAATTATCCTGAACCAATTCAGTAAATCCACGTCCCGCAAAAACACCGGACACTGGATGCTGGATTTTTCTTCCCGCTTTTCCATTTATAATTCACTTCCCCAAACAATATGGAGATGATATGAACGATCAGACCAACCCCGCGTCGGATGAGCCCGCAGGCAGGAACAACCAGATCAACTGCAGAGT
>JBLMZM010000057.1:0-13645 GCA_050258815.1 Ignavibacteriales bacterium | reverse complement strand
TATCTATTCCGGGCTGAAGCCCGGGGTAGATTATAGTGATCAGATTCAACTCGTATTGGGATCACCTGCTTACTCTATCCACCGGCCTGAAGGCCGGAGAAAATGGAGTACACCCGATATCCTCTTTATCTTTTACCACATCTTTATCTTTTATAACCCCGGGCTTTAGCCCGGATCACCTTAGTGCGTGCAGAATATGGATCTAAACCTTATCAGTAGCCCCGGCTTTTAAGCCGGTGGCAAGGGTGGACCCCACCACACCCACTTCTCTTCTTTTTTCTTAAGGGGGACTTCAGTCCCCCAAACTGCAGCTAAATGGGCTTCAGCCCCGGAATCCGTGAAAAATATATTCCTAATCACAATAATAATTTAATATTCTTTACCTCTACCTTTACCTTTTCCTCTACCTCCCCTCTTAATCCGCAATCGTATTCTGCAATGACTGCACGAACTTCAGCATATCCTGAAGCCGGCCCTTTAATGATGATAATTCGCTCTGGAGATCCTCCTTGTCAAATGACTGGAATCCCCTTTCTATAATTTTCTGCTTTGAAATACTTAGTGATGAGAGTGAACCCGCCATGTTCATAAAATGCTGTGTCAGCCGTTCAAGGTCCCGCAGGATCTCTTTTTCCATTAATATGCTCCAATCGTTAAAAAATGAATAAAAATAAAATACATTTTCTCCCGGTAATGTACAAATTCATTCCGGCTGCCCCCAATCTTGCACCCTCAATATATCCGGCTAAGGGGTCACATTACTCCGCTTAAACAGGACATTATGGTGCATTTGTATAATAATGGCCAACCTTTAAATTCAAACTATTTACAAATGTTGACTTTTTAGTCCGAAATCGCCGGCTCATCGATGGCACTTTTCTTTCCTTGGCATTGGCAGAATAGGAAGGAATCAGACAACCATGAAAAGAATTAATACATTTGTTTTAGCTCTGTTTTTGATTTTGGGCGTAAGCTCGGTTAACGCCACCAACTATTATGTTGATGGCGTTAACGGAAATGATGCCAACTGGGGAAAGACTACGGGAGCAGCGTGGAAGACTATACAGAAGGCCGCTAATACCATACAGGCCGGCGATACCTGTTTTGTGGCTCCGGGCAGTTATCCCGAAAGAATAAGCATTAGCACCTCTGGTGCCGCTGGTGCACCAAGGGTATTTATGGCAAAGGGCGCCGGAACTGTAACCAAGGGTTTTACAATTTTAGCCAATTATATTACTGTGGATGGATTTGAGGTAACGGAAACCAGCAGGACCGACTGGGTTAACGGTACAGGCTTCCACATTGTAGGCCAGTACGTCAGAATATTAAACAATTATATACACATTACCTACAGGGAAGGAATCAGGCTTGGCACCGACCCCACGTCAGCTGCAACCAGCAACTGCCTCATTAAAGGCAACAGAATGATCCGCTGCGGACAATCGGGCATACTAATGAACGGCCAGAATAATATCTTTGAAGGGAATGAAATTGCAGGTACGGTACAGTGGGCTGTTACTAATCCTCAGGGCCTGGATGCCGTGGGTATGAGATTTTTCGGTTCGGGACACGTAATCCGCAATAATTACATTCACGACGTCATGCTTGGCGATCCTGAAAACAGTAACGCCCCGCACGTGGATGCGGTTCAGACATGGGGACCCGCTACCTATATCACTATTGAACAGAATACCTTTTCAATGGGCGAACCCACGCTGAACAAGCAGATAGCCATGATAGATGAGGTGACTGCCCCTGTTAACGACATTATGATCCGCAACAACGTTTGCTACTCCACACTGAGGGGTTTTAACATTCTTGGGTCATACTCCTCTACCCCGAGTCCAATTGAGAATGTTACGGTTGTAAACAATACATTTGCCGATTTCCTGGATAATCCTGTGGAGTTTCACGATTGTCCAAATCTTAAGCTGATGAACAATATTTTCTATAACACAAAAGATATTTATACGGATACCAAAACCTTGTCGTCAACTCCCACGATTGGTTATAACTGCTATTTTACAAATAATGGCACACAGCTTTCAGGCACGCATTATACAGGGGATATCTGGGGAACAGATCCTAAATTTGTAAATGCGGCAGGCAGGGATTACCAGCTTCAGCAGACTTCACCCGTAATTGACAAGGGTATTACCTTCGCTCAGGTTACAAACGACAAAAAAGGCGTATCCAGGCCCCAGGGAACCGCTTATGATATGGGTGCCTATGAATATGCCTCAGCGGGATCCACACCAACTGCTCCTCCGGCTCCTACGGATGTTACTCCTCCCAGCGTAACCGGTGCATCACTTGGTTCATCCACCACACTGACAATAACGTTCTCAGAGAAGCTTTCACCAGCCGGTGTTTCATCTGCGGCGAACTATACAATTTCCGGAGGTATCAGGGTAAGAAGTGCCGTGCTTTCACAGACTCTGGATAAAATTATACTTACAACCTCAAAGCACCGCCTGGGGACCACGTATACCGTAATTGTAAACAATATAAAGGACCAGGCAGGCAATATAGTTTCACCGACTGCCAACAGCGCTCAGTATCAGTCCAGCAGCTGGGGTTCAGCAGCAAGTCCCGACAGCGCTGCAACAGATATTACAGACGGAAACAGCACTGCACCGGATCAGTTCCAGCTGAATCAGAATTATCCGAATCCGTTCAATCCGTCTACTTCAATAAAGTACAGCCTGCCTCAGGCAGCATTTGTAAGCTTAAAAGTTTATGATATACTGGGTAAGGAAGTGGCAACACTGGTAAATGAGCAGAAGGCGCCGGGCAGTTATGAAGTGTCTTTCCAGGGCGGCAGTCTGGCGAGCGGTATTTATATTTATCAGCTGAAAGCGGGTACTTTCGAGCAGGTCAGGAAAATGATACTGTCAAAGTAACAGCTTCTGTTTCATCTTTCTCAGATACTCACCTGTATTTACAAGAATCCTGCTGGACTGGCTCCGGCAGGATTCAAACTGACCCAGATATTCCACTTCCCTGCCGCCCAAGCCGGCTTTGAAGTGATAAACTCCATGATTTGTTTCAGAATCTATACCGCCCAGATCATATGACTTACAGCCGTTTGCCTTCAGCCATTTTATAAGCTGCCACTGCAGTAAAAATGCGGCGGATAATTTCCGTCCTGTATGATTAGCCGCAGCCAGCAGGCAGGCAGCAGAACTGCCCATGAGCGTCCCGACCACCCCTCCCACGGGTACACCTTCCGCACGGCAGATTACAATGTGCATTTTATGCCTTTCAGGCAGCTCTTTCTGAATGCTTATGTAATTATCCATATCAAGGTGAACCGGCAGCTCCTTGATTGATAAAAGCTGCCTGTAGAGGTCCTTGAACATCAGGAACAGTTCAACGCTGTTTCCTTCAATTATTTCCAGATCGTTTTTTTCGGCAAAATTCAGCCTGTTTCTCCATTTGGATGTTAGTCGCTTTCTTATCATATCAATGGACGGCGAAAGATCAATAATTATGCTGCGCTGGCGCGGATAGTCCTCATTTTCCCCCAGTCCCGCGCTCCTGAAAATACCCATATATTCACTGTGCATTTCACGCGTCAATCCCGATACGATCCTCAGCATGAGGTTTCTTTTTACTACATATTCTTCATATATAGCCTGAAGCGCATCATGCAGCACACCAGGATCCGCAGGTTTGCCCTTCAGCTGCCAAACGGGACCCCAGAATACGTAGGCTATGCCCCGGCTGATCAGTGGCAGCGTGATTATTCTCGCCTGTGAGAGGGCTATTACGCGTCCGTATTTTCTTATTACAATGTGGCTCGTATTCCTGCCGCCCGGAAAATGCCTGGCGTACGCCATCGTCTGGTAGAGGCTGGCATCCTCAAACAGGTCCAGGTATTCCGCCCATTCCTCAATGCTCACACTGTCGGTTTCAACGGTAATATTCCCATTAATTATCCCTGCCGGGATCACGTCACCGTCTTCCGGTTTCTCTGCTATAAGAGCAGGCATCTGCGTCTTTATTTCATTTTCTCTCATATCATTCTTAATTGTGCCTGGAAAGTAATTGATTTATTGCCACGCAAGTGGTTAATTATAATATTTACTCAACTTGTTAACAGATATTTTTACCTGACTAACATGGATACAGCATGAAGCTGAATGTGCAACGATCAAGGTCATATATAATTTTAAGTTTCTTACTCCTGACAGCCGCATTACAGTGTTCTGCAGCGCGCACATATTATGTAGATGCAAAGAGCGGAAACGATGCTAATTCCGGCTATCCTCAATCCTCGGCATTCAGAACCATTAAGAAAGCAGTAAGCGTGATGTCCCCCGGCGATATCTGCCAGGTTAATGCTGGAAATTATCCTGAAAGGGTTACAATCACAAGGTCCGGTACTTCAGGCTCCCCCATCGTGATAAAAGCATCGGGTGCCGGCGTAATTACAAGGGGCTTTACAATTGTTGCCGATAATATTAAGATCGACGGCTTTGAAATTACTGGTACTGATCCCAGGAGCTGGAAAGACGGCGCCGGCATTCACATCAGGGGCAGAAACTGCGTAATTTCAAATAACTACATTCACAATGTTTTCCTCGAGGGAATCAGGCTTGGCGATGACCTGACGTCGGCCGCCACGAGCAGCTGTACCGTTACAGGCAACCGCATGATCAGATGCGGCCAGGCCGGAATACAGATCTGCGGCCAGAATAATTTAATCGAGAATAATGAGATATCCGGTACGGTACAGTGGTCAGTTACCAATCCGCAAAATCTCGATGCCGACGGGATGCGCTTTTTCGGTTCGGGACATATAATCCGCAAAAACTACATACATGATATACTGCTCAGCGATCCGGAAAACGGGGCGGCACCGCATATAGACTGCGTGCAGACGTGGGGACCGGCAACCAATATAATTTTTGAACAGAATAACTTCAGCGTGGGTGAACCGGATAAGAACAAACAGATCGCCATGATAACCGAAGTGGCTTCTCCCGTCAGGGACATAGTTTTCAGGAATAATGTTTTCCGGGATACCTTCAGGGGACTCAACGTATTCGGCTCATATCAGCCGGATAAACCTTCACCGCTATATAATATTTCAATTCTTAACAATACCTTTGTCAATTTCCACAATAACGCCTTTGAACTGCACGACTGTCCCGGTGCAAAAGTAATGAACAATATAATTTACAACTGCGAATCCATATATATTGATGCAAAGACGCAGAACAATAATTTTACAAATGGTTATAACTGCTATTACAGGAGTGACGGAAAGTCTGTTGCAGGTGTAAGTCCCGCCCCTACCGACCTGTGGAATGTGAATCCTCACTTTACAAACCCCAGGCAGGGCAATTTTAAGCTGAGCGCCGGTTCACCCCTCATCGGGCGGGGCAAGGCGGTAGAAAACGTAAAAAACGACTACAGCGGGAAGAAAAGAACCGGTAAAAAGGCCTGTGACATAGGGGCATTTACAGTACGCTGATCTTTTCCCCCTCCAGTGCACGTTCAACTCCCTGCTTATTGTGCGGCTGAAATTGTTTCTTCCCAATTTTAAGCTTTTCTTTCAGGTATTCCACGCCCTTCAGCCATCCGTAGGCTCCTGCAATCTTTAATTTAAATTCAAGCGGGGAATCCGTGGGATCGGCCTTGATCCTGCCGATTATAAAACTGTCTGCAGTGCGGAGCAGCACCTCAGGTTTGTTAGTAAATATTCTCTTATAGCCCGCTTTCAGCGCCACGTTTACCAGATTTTTATTGAATTCCCCGTAAGGGAATGAAAACATTTCAACTTTTCTGCCAGAAACAGATTTGAGGTACTCTTTTGAGCGGGTCATCTCCGATGCCGCTTCGGATTGGCTCATTCCTGTCATTACACCGTGTGAAACCGAATGCGAGCCCACCAGGGCCAGTTTTTTAGGCAGTGCCGATACGTCCTCAGGCCCCATAATCATTTCACCGAAGTCGGTAAACTTTTCGTTTGCCTTCCAGCCCGGATATTTTGATAGGAATTCCGAGGGCAGGAACACGGTAAAGGGTATGTTCAGTTTTATAAGTTCCGGAACCGCGTATTTTACTATGTTGCGGAAGCCGTCGTCAAATGTAATTGCTGTATATACCTTGCCAGGCGGAATTTCTCCTGAATAAGAGGCAGCCACAGGCTTGCTCATTCTATGCAGACAATGCATCTGGCGCGCAAAGTCTTCCTTTTCCCCGTCCTTCACGGAATGATAGTAAAGAACAAGAAATCTGCCCGGTATCCTTTTACCCACGGCGAGAAGCAGATACTTTTTCAATCCGAGCAATGCCAGATAGAAAAAGCTTATTATAATTTTTATTTTTCGGTATTTCATTGATAGTTTTAAGTTATGCAGCCAGAATACTAAATAATAAATATCTTAGTGATCCTTCTTAACTGTTCCTTTCTGATGTATCGTACAAAATCCTCTGAAACCGGGCGTTCCTCCCTCTTCAGGGTGGTCCACCAGAACCCCATAAACCTGAATACACTGCCAATTACATATGGCCTTTCCCTCATCCTGAAGACACATTTCAGCACCTGGAAAAAGGGGTGGTAGCCCAGGAAATACTCCACTGCCCCCTGGCGGAATTTGAAGTTGAGTATGTTAAGCGCAGCCGTTCCGGTGCGCCTGTGGTGAAGAACCGGGAGATCAGGGATGGATTTTACCTCCCACCCGTGCATTCTTGCTGATACTTCTGCAACACCATCCTCCCCGCCGCTTGCTATTGGAATAAAACTGCCGATCCTGTCGAAACACTCGCGGCGGAAGAACTGAATTGCATTCCCCACACTATTATCGCTGTTAATTCCTTTGTTCATTTTGCCGTTGAACATGTCGAAGATCGCACCTCCGGCTAAGCCGAGTCTGGGATTTTTTTCAAATTCACACATAATTTTTTCATAATACGCGGGTTCAAATGTTATATCGGCATCCAGGACTCCCACGTACTCATAGTCAAGATTTTTTACCAGGTCGAATCCCATATTGATTGCATATACCTTGGAGGCGAAGTTCCTTTCCGACTGGTTTTCAGCCCTTAAAAGCTTAATAAAACTGTAAGCTGCTTCATAACGCCTTACGATTTCATCGGTGCTGTCGGTTGAACCATCGCTTACTATAATCCATTTTAACGGCAAAATGGTCTGCTTAATAATTGAGCAGATGGTATTTTCAATAAATACTTCCTCATTTTTAGCAGCTGTTATTAACACATATGACGTTTTGTTCATATACTTTCTCCGGTTGTATCAAGCAAGGTTGTTAGTATCATTAAATTCTACTTTAAATGCCTTCCCCGCCATCACCCATACAATCCAAAAGAATGCAGAATCAATAGAATTGCCGCCGGTAATTGCCGTTTCAACGAAATTTGACAATAAAATTATTACAAGTATAGAGATAAAGAAGGCCTTATAACTTCCGGCTGGAAGATAAACAGCATGCCAGAGTGGGATCAGAAGTATTGCGATCCACAACAGCAGCGCAATGACTCCTACCCCGATTGCCACTGATATATAACCATTGTGCAGTGAATTTCTGGAATTTCCGGTCCACAGCGAGTTCTTCTCGTTATAAAACCTGGCATCTTCCCATACTTTCCCCTCAACAGAATATCCGTAACCGGCCAGCGGTTTTTCGGAAATCAGAATTTTTGCACCCTGCCAGAATTCATCCCTTCCGGTCAGGTCAGTGATGCTCTCAGCTCCCTCCCTCTGAAATCCCTGAGGCTTAAACTGCACAAGGAGCAGGAGAAACATAACCGAGGCTGTCACTATTAATCCCGTTCTTATATACTTTTTCTGTACCAGGAACCATAATATGAGTCCCGCACATGCCAGCAATATTGACGTGCGGGAGCCGGTCAGAAAATGCAGGAATAAAATGGCAATGGAAATGCCCACGATAAAGACCTTTCCATAAATTGATTCAGTCCTTGGAAACTTCCATAAGAGTACCGGATAGGATACCATGAAGAACGCCCCCGTTGTATTGGGCTGGTCCCATAACCCTATAAATCTTTCCTCAGCTTCCCACCACCAGACCCTGCCCGGCATAACAGCCATGGCTATAATATTTACTATTGTGCAAAAAGCAACAAAATAGAAGAGCACGTTGAGCGCCTTGTCGAACTGCTCCTGCCCTTCAAGCCAGGAATCAAGGCCCAGCAGGAACCCTGCAATGGCAATAAAGGAGATGGAGCGGATAAAAGTAAAATTCTGGTCAATTGAGTATCCGGTGGAAGCAACTGCCAGTAAGAGGAAAATACCGAGGAGCATGAAATGAACCGGGACCCTGCCCTGGTTAACCGGCAGCATTTTGATGTATTTAAAGATCCCGATTGCACCCATTAAGAGAATCAATCCAACCCTCAGGTAGCTCCCTATGCCGGCATCTGCCTCATAATCGAAGCTGGGAGTATTGGTGAAGAAAATTGCCGATATCCAGGGGGAAAGGGCAATAAAAAACACGGCCAGCTCGAACTTTTTTACAGTAACCCAGGCAACTGCCGCCCCGGCAATCAAAACAATTACGATACCTAATATGTAATAAAGATCCTGCATATACTATGCATCCTGCTGTTTTTGAACTGGATAAAAATGGCGGGATTTAAATAATCCTGAAATGAACTCCCTTTCCCCGGTGCGCAGAAATTTTCCATAATACAGGAAAGCCGCTATACTCAGAAGCGCAGCAATAAGGACCGGGTAGTAGATTACCGGAGATATGCCCCTGAATGTAAACACATTTACCAGCAGCACCACAAAAACAAAACCGACTATAAGAAGTCGCCCTGCTTCCAGCTTAATTGAAAAGGAATTAATTCCAAGCACAAGCAGCGATACTGCAATTGCTATCATCGTAAGGTTAAATACGAGAATGAGACCGTATATCCCGTATTGCTGGATCAGGAAATAATTCAACACAACGCTGAGAAGGCTGAAAAATGAAACCGTCAGGCCTGTTATGTGCGTCCTTTTCTTAATGTGCAGCAGCGACTGGCCGACGTAGTGCAGCCCCTGCGCCGCAATGCCCGGCAGGAAAAGGAAAATATAGAGGTAAGCCGGCGAGTATTCAGGAGGAGCAATGAGGCTCATCAGATCCCTGAAAACGAAAACAATGCCGAAACCCACAAAAGCAAAGGTCAGCAGCAGGTATGTGGTAAGCTTCGATATCACCGCCTTTATGCCGGGACTATCCAGGTTGGCGAAGACAAATGGCTCGTAGGCCAGCTGGAAAGGAAGTATTACCACCATTTCGGCGATGGAGGCAATCTTAAAAGCCAGCGAATAAACGGCTACCTGGGCCATGCTGGTGAAATAACCCAGGAAATATACTGCCGTAGTATTCATAAGCAGGTTACCCCCCATGGCGAATATAAGCGGGAAACCGAACTTCAGCAGCATAAGGAAAGTCGGCTTTGAAACAGATATTCCGTTCTTTGCTATAATAATTGCGGTAATGACAACCCACAACGCCCCATAGGAAACAATCTGCGAAATTAATATTCCCTGAATGCCCATATTAAGCCTGATAAGGAAGATCACCGTTCCCGAAATCAGAAGCAGCGCTGCGGCAAGATTTACTATCATGAACATAATACCCATGTTCCTTGCCCTGTAAAATGAGATCACATTGATGCAGAGCGACTGAAATACCGCGGCCATGCACGTGAGAACGGCAAAATCCATCACTCTTTCAATGTGAAGCACGTGCATAAATATGGGTTTAAGAATCAGGAGTGTGATGAGAGTAACTATAACACCGCCCAGAATATTAAGCAGAAGCGCACTTCCAAGGAATTCATCAATCCGTTTCTTCTTTTCATATTCAGCAATAAAACGCATCATTCCGCTGCGGATGCCGAAATCAACTATTGTTATCAGAATCTGGATAGTTAATAGCAGTGTGGACAGGAGTCCGTAATCCTCCAGGGAAAGGTGGTGTGTATACAGCGGGATCAGAAGAAATGACGAGGCCCTCAGTATAATTGTACCGAATGCATAAACCACTGCATTCCTGCCGAAAATTCTCAGATTCACTGTATCACCGCTTTGCTGTAAATATTTTGTTTAATCAGTTCCAGATAACGTCTTCCCATTACATCCCCGGATATACTCTTTACTATGTCAGATGCATTGCGCGAATTCCTGCAGCGGAGTTCGGGATTGAGGCACATTTCCGCGATTGCAGCAGCAAAACCGGAGGCATCCTCTGCCCGCACAAATTTCAGACTCTGGTCGTCAAAGACGAGCGAGAGTGAATAAAGGTGCGAAGCAACGACCGGCAGGCCTGCTGCAGCATACTCAAATGTTTTGGTGGAAAGGGCTATGTTCATGTATGGATCGTTTACGTATGGGACCAGACCCATATCGCTGTTCTTGATTATTTCATAGATTTCTTCAAGACTACGCGTACCGTTCAGAGTGACGTATTGTTCGACCCCCAGGTCAGTTATAAGTTTTTCCAGCCTTTTCCTGTATGCCGGATCGTACTTGCCGTAAATATGCAAAGTGCTGCCCGGGATTTCCTTCTGCAGCAGTGCAACCGCTTCAATGGCCGTGTGAATGCCGAATCTTTCGGCCACTGTTCCATGGTAAATGAGTTTTGCATAGCTGTCAATCTTTTTGAAACTCCTCTTGTCATCAAACCGGAAAATTTCCGGGTCGGCAGTATTAAGGACCAGGGTTATCTTTTTGTCGGGGACTCCTCTTTCCATCAGGCGCATCTTGCACGCGTCGGTAACTGTTATTACGTGATCGGCAAACCCGCACGACATCTTCTCCACCAGTCTCACAAACTTCATGAGCAGAGATTTCTTCTTTTCAGGCCACCTGGTTTCAAACAGTTCAACCGTAAGGTCGTGGATATCCAGCACCAGCCGCTTTCCCATCAGTTTCTGTATAAATCCTGAAAAAACAAGAAAATCGGGCATATTATGGACCTGAATAAGCTTATAACTGTTGCGGAAAGACAGCTCCTGAAGCTTGATGAGGCTAAGCAAAAAAAATGACAGGGAAAGCAGCATGTATTTTGCCATGCTTTCCTTATCAGCTGCTTTCATTATTCTGTAAACAGTAACAAAGCCCATCTTTTCCACTTTTTCCTGGCTTTCGCCCCTCAGGCAGATTATATCTATGTTGTACCCGGCTTTTTCCAGCACCTCAGCCTGCCTTCTGACGCGCGGGTCAAATGGATAGTCAGACAAAACAATCATGCAAATATTATCCGGCATATTATTACCCCTCATACGGCAACGTTTTTTCCTGTTATAAATACTTCGGCCCATTTCTCTATTGAAAGAAGCAGATACAGAAAACGCTTATGGTCAACCTTATTGTGCTTATGCTCGTAAAACATTTTATCTACTTCTTTTTCATTCAGGTAAGTCCTGGTGATTGAATTCTGTGAATTGACATAATCCATCAGCTCCTCACCAAGAGAATCCTTTAGCCATAGTTCAACCGGATCCTGGAAGCCTATCTTCCTCTGGTAAACCATCTCTTTCGGAAGGTAAGATTCACAAACTTTTTTGTGTATATACTTGCCTGTTCTGCCCCTGATCTTAAGGCTTGCAGGGATGCTGAGGGCGGTTGTGGCAAACTCGATATCCAGGAACGGCACGCGCCCTTCTATGCTTGCCGCCATTGCCATTTTATCCTGTACCAGCAGAAGGTTCTCCGAAAGTGACGTGAACATGTCATAAAGGAACATTTTCTCCACCGTATTTCCGTTTATGCTGTCATGAAGTATCTTTTCTATTTCATCAGCGTTATCTCCATCGTGACTTGCAAACAGTCCCTCATTGAAGATGCTTTTTCTTTCCTGGATATTCAGGATGCAGGCAGCGCTGGCAATTCTCTTCATGTCATTATCCTGTCCCAGGTAGTCTGCAAACCGCTGAAGTTTCTTTTTCCTGTTTAACGGGAACGGCAGCAGCAGCAATATTTTAAGGAGTTCCGGGCGCAGGAAGGAATATTTATTAGTATAATACGCACCCAGATGCCTGTCGTATCCACCGAAGGGCTCATCGGCCCCCTGGCCGTTCAGCAGAACCTTTACAACTCCTTTTGCCATTTCAGTGACAAAATAAACCGCAACGGCTGACTCGTTGCCCAGCGGTTCCTCGAGGTGCCAGAGGTATTTTGCCATAAAATCCGAATAATCTTTTGAAGTGATCTTCCTGTGATGGAAGATGGCCCCGAACTTTTTTGCACTCTTTTCTGCACGTATGAGCTCATTATCCTCCTCCCTGCCGCCTTCAAACCCCACGGTGAATGCATGGACCCCGTTCCCTTCAAACCTGCTCATCAGGGCAAGGATTGAGTTTGAATCAATGCCCCCGCTCAGCGAGATGCCCACCGGCACGTCAGCCATCATCTGCCCTTTCACGGCCTTTTCCAGCTTGTCGCGCAGAATGTCTATCCACTCGCTTTCAGTTTTCCCCGAATCAATTTCAATTGTCCTGTCCCAGTATGGCCTTACTGAAAACTCGCCGTTGTTACACAAAGTAAGCATGTGTGTTGCCGGAACCTTATTGATCTGCCTGAACAGTGTATAGGGGGCGGGTGTGTGCCTGAAGGTCAGACACAGGTTAAGGGCGACAGTACTGATTTCTCTGTCCATTCCCGAATAATTAAGAATGGCCTTTAGCTCGGAAGCAAAGATGAGTCTCTCATCGTCAAAGAGATAATATAAAGGCTTTACACCGAAGTGATCTCGTGCAAGCAGCATGCTCCTCATTTTTGAATCCCATATTGCAAAGGCAAATATGCCATTCAGCCTGCTGGGCAATTCATCGCCAAATTCCTCATAACCATGAATGATTACCTCAGTATCCGACTTTGTCCTGAACACGTGCCCCTTGCTTTGCAGGTATTTCCTGATCTCCTTATAATTATAAATTTCCCCGTTGAAAGTTATCCAGATGCTCCCGTCTTCATTGCACATCGGCTGGTCGCCCGTATCCAGGTCAATGATAGAAAGCCTTCTGTGCCCGAAACCCACTCCGGCATCCTGGTCAAAATAGTATCCCTCGCCGTCGGGTCCCCTGTGTGAGATCAGCCGGGTTGAATTCTTCAGCAGGTTTATATCCACGGGTTCATTATTCTTATAATTAAATACGCCAAATATTCCGCACATGATTATTCAGTCCTTATTAATTCCGGTATTTGTGGACGGCTGCCCTGATGACATCTGCAATTCATCAATGAACTTTCTCAGCCAGTATCCTCTGTTGCGCAGCACTTCAATATCCAATGGTCACTTTGCTCCAAGTTTCAGTTTCCGGAGCGGTTTCTTTTCAGGGTAATCCCCGTAACTGTATCCATATCCATAGCCGTATCTGTATCTGAATGACGATTTTTCAATTTCGCACGCATTAATAAGCAGTCCGCGGATATTGATGCCCGCCTGTTCCATTTCCTGGATGCCCCATTTTACGCTATCCTTAAATGCCGATTCGGCAGAACCGCAACCATCTCGCCAGTTGACTAACTAACGTTCGTTAGTTACCATGTTTCGTGGATGGCTCGCATCGACTCTACAGAGGGGGCGGAGGATGGTGGTGGACCGCGTCGGCTCCAAGGTCGGACCCGATGACGGGACGGCCCGCACATCGACGCAGA
>JBLMZM010000056.1:0-4659 GCA_050258815.1 Ignavibacteriales bacterium | reverse complement strand
AATAAGCATTAAACAGGCGCTGAGCTGGACAGCGGTATGGATTTGCGTGGCCTTGTTATACGGCCTTGCAATTTATTTCTTTTATCCCGGCGGCAGTGAAAAAGCCACTGCATTTGTTGCGGGTTACCTTACCGAGTACTCTCTTTCTGTTGATAACCTGTTTGTCTTTATTATGATTTTTTCGGCAATGGCAATAAGTGAAAAAAACCAGCCCAGAATGCTTAAAATAGGCATTATGCTTTCGATAATCCTGCGAATTTTATTTATTCTCTTCGGCGTCGGGCTCTTACACACATTTCACTGGCTGATTTATATCTTTGGCGTTGTACTCCTGTTTACTGCATATAAGATGGCCTTCGCAGGAGAAGAGGAAATAGATCCAAAGAATAATTTCTTCTACAGAAGTGTTTCAAAGTATATACCCATCGAAAACAACCCTGATTCAAGACATTTCTTTGTCAGGAAGAAGGGTAAAATTCACGCAACTCCCCTGTTTCTGATTTTTGTCCTCATCGGAACCACAGACATTGTATTTGCAGTGGATTCAATCCCGGCTATTCTCGGAATCACCACAGATTCATTTCTCGTAGTAACCTCGAATGTTTTTGCAGTTCTGGGACTGATCTCTCTGTTCTTTGCCCTCGAGGGAATAATGCACATTTTCAGGTACCTTAAACAGGGAGTGGCAGTCATTCTGTTATTTGTTGGCGTTAAGATGATTATTTCAGGATGGTACCAGGTTTCCATCGGTTTCTCACTGCTCTTTATCGTCTTAATTTTAAGCGGTTCAATACTGGCATCAGTCCTGGTTAAACCGAAAGAAGTAAAAATAATAGAATAAATGCGGTTAGGTAATACACAAAGTCAGTTTCATCAATTATTCAGTATTTAGGAGATTTCTCATGAGTTCATTATTTGTCGGGCTAATGGCTATTACATGGCAGCAAATCGTAATGCTTGGAATAGGCAGCCTGCTGATATATCTGGCAATTGCAAAAGAATATGAGCCGTCACTCCTGTTGCCGATTGGTTTCGGAGCAATACTAGCTAATATTCCCTTATCGGCGGCAATTACACACGGACAGGAGAAAGGTGTGTTAAATATATTTTTTGAAGCGGGCATCCTGACAGAGATTTTCCCCCTTCTGATTTTTGTTGCCGTTGGGGCAATGATTGATTTTTCACCCCTGCTTAAGAAACCCTACCTGCTGCTCTTCGGTGCTGCAGCACAGTTTGGTATTTTCTTTACAATGATGGTTGCAACACTGTTTGGCTTCTCACTGAAAGAAGCTGCATCAATCGGTATTATTGGCGCGGCTGACGGACCTACCTCGATTTATGTGGCTACAAAGTTTGCCAAACAGCTCCTTGGACCTATTTCAGTTGCGGCATATTCATATATGGCTCTTGTGCCGATTATACAGCCTCCTGTAATTAAAGCCCTCACTACTAAGAATGAAAGAAGAATCAGGATGGAAGGTCATGCCAAAAGCGTATCAAAGGCAGTTCTTATTATCTTCCCTATTATAATTACTATCTTTGCCGGAATTATTGCCCCTTCATCGGCTGCTTTAATCGGTTTTCTTATGTTCGGAAATCTGATCCGTGAGTGCGGTGTCCTTAATAAACTCTCGCTCTCTGCACAGAATGAACTCGCAAGCCTGGTCACAATCCTACTCGGCATCACAATTGCCTCGACTATGACTGCCGAGAGATTCCTTCAGCCGCAGACGCTCATAATTATTGCTTTGGGACTGGTTGCATTTATTTTCGATACGGCAGGCGGCGTTTTATTTGCCAAATTCCTTAATCTTTTCTTAAAAAAGAAGATGAACCCTATGATTGGCGCCGCCGGTATCTCGGCTTTCCCTATGTCTGCCCGCGTTATACATAACATGGGACAGGCTGAAGATCAGTTTAATTTTCTGCTTATGCATGCCGTAAGCGCCAATGTTGCCGGTCAGATAGGCTCTGTAGTTGCAGGCGGCCTTATCCTGGCCTTAGTCGGCTCAATGATGTAAAAGGAGGATATAATGATAAGTCAGCAGGTTTTCGATACTTTCTGGAATGCACTTGTTATTACCTGTCAGGGAATGACAGGAATATTTATTTTTATGGGACTCTTCTATCTGGCGATTAAATCACTGGACAAGCTGTTCCCCTATAAAGCCGAAAATGACGACAAGGCCTGAAACTTTTGGCCGGAATTAATTATAAAAAACTCTGCGGGGTATGGCTTGTACTGCTATGCCCCCGGAGTATGTAAGACCCCCTGTTTTTTAAGCTCTTCCAGAATAATGAGCTTTGCCTCTAATATTTCCCTGTAATCAAAACCCAGATTGTGTCCAATACTCTTGACCAGATGCTCTTCATATTTATCCAGGAGTTTATCAACAAAAATAAGCCGCCACAGATTTTCAAGAATTTCGAATTTTTCCTTTCTTGTAAAGCTTTTCTTTACAAGCTCAGTATATTCATAAATGCTGCTGCTCTGTTTTACCGAGTTTTCGGCCAGTTGCATCAGCTCCTGGACATATTCGGGATCGATCTTAAAAGTGGACCTCATTATGGAGACAATCTTCGCTCTTTCATCGGGATCAAAGTTTTTGTCGGCGTTGGCAATCTCCAGAAACAGTGCGCAGGTGGCAATTTGAATCTTCTGAATTGAATTAAGAGTAATGGAATTTTCATCTTCTTCCGGAACATTACCGATGGTAAATAAGTCTTTAAGGAATAGCATATGTCTATACCTCCGGGATGTTAATAATCTATTAAAATAATCAAATCTATCACTTAAGCAAATGGTAAATTGTCAGGTTGTAAATTATCAGGCTTTGCCTTTTCTGTACTGTCTACCCAGCTTGCAAGTACGATATCCCCGGTAACATTAACCACAGTGCGCGACATATCCAGTAAACGGTCTACCCCGAGTATTATGCCTATACCTTCGGCAGGGACTCCGATGGTCTGCAATACCATAACCACCATGGGCAGTGATCCGCCCGGCACCCCGGCCGTACCGACACCGGCAAGTATGGACAGCAGTACGACCATCAGCTGCTGTCCAACCCCAAGGTCAATGCCGTAGAACTGTGCCAGAAACAGTACCGTAATACCTTCATATAACGCTGTTCCGTTCTGATTTGCCGTGGACCCGACAGTCAGCACAAAATTGGTAATATCCTTGTCCAGTTTTAATTTATCGATTGCCACCCTGATGGATGTGGGAAGCGTGGCATTGGAGGAGCTGGTTGAAAATGCAGTAATAATTACTTCGGTTATCCCCTTAAAAAAGGCTATGGGGCTCCTTTTGGCAGCATACTTAATTATAATTCCATAGCTGAACAGCAGATGTATGGTCAATGCCCCCATCACCACGAGCACATATTTAAGCAGCAGGACTATTATCTGAAGGCCAAGCTGTGAGGCTGTGGAAAAGATCAGTGCGGCAACCCCATAGGGGGCCAGCCTCATTGCAAAATCAATGATTTTCATTACTACATCATATATTCCCTGCATAAGCTGCGTGAGCGTTGCTATCCTTTCCTTGTTACACCGGGTCATTGCAATACCGAATATAAGTGCAAAGAACATTATCGAAAGCAGGCCACCGCCCCTGTAGTTCGGATCAAATGCACCCACTACTTCAACAAAAGGATTACGCGGTATAATATCCAGAACAATCTGCAGAAAGCTCTTAGCCTCCTTTGCAGAAACTACGATCCCGCTCACAGATTGATTATTTGTAAGAGTCTGAAGCAGCGCCTGCCTGTCAGTTCCCGAAATTCCCATGCCGGGCCTGAAAAAGTTAACAAGGACGATGCCTATTAAAACTGAAAGTGCAGTAATAACTATGGTAAATAGAATAGATTTTAGGCCAACTCTGCCGATCTTATGTATATCACTGAAATCTGCCACACCAAGCACAATTGCAGTAAAGATCAGAGGAATAATAATCATGAAAATCAGCCTGAGGAATATCTGTCCCAGCGGATAAGAAATATTTGCAACTATCCATTGGATCTGGGGACTGCCGTTAAAAACAATGTTGCAAAAAAGACCGGCAGCCAGTCCTGCAAATAATCCGATGAATATTTTAGTGTGTAATGGGAACCCTTTCTTCTGCATTTAACCGCCGCTTTAAAGAATGGTAACATTAACTTATGCCAGTGAGGGTAAAATTAAGAAATTAAATCTAAGTGTAAAAGAGAAAACGCTATTATTTGCATTCACCCGTGGCTGGCCCGGTATTCCTAAATATTACTAAAATCACATTAAATCCCTCAATTCATGGGTATGGATAAAAGTCAAAAATTATAGAACTTTTTTTATTAAAATTTTCCCTTGCCTTTTTTTTAGTTTTTAGGTAAAATCTCCGACCCAAGCTATATTAATAATCAGGAGGTGAACTTGGCTGTAATTGCAGTTGATCTGCTTAGTACAAACTTGACAAGTGCTGCGTTGGGCAATTCAGGGAAAGTATTATATAAAGAAACTTCAAATATCGACGGGCTAAAGGGTGCAGATGTCAGTAAACTGATAAGGAATCAGGTAATCAAGATCCTGCATCTGTTCAAAAACAAACCGATCCAGATAAAATCCGCCGGTATTTCAGTTCCCGGGATCTATAACTCAAAGACAGGGATAGTCTGGGCTCCC
>JBLMZM010000055.1:0-3434 GCA_050258815.1 Ignavibacteriales bacterium | reverse complement strand
ATCTACTCCATCTCATCTTTTGACCTTGATAAAGATGATATATGGCTTAATGCTTTCGATTCCCATGTAAGTTACTGCATTACAGGCAATCGTCTTCAAAAGACAATTGACCATAACAGATCCCAGGAAGGCTTTATTCCGGGCAGCGACAAGCTCCATTGTGCTTTGACGGATAATATGTTCACTTCTGCCCCGAACAAGCCGTATACATTAAAAAAATCATTCCTCTTTAATAAGCAGGACATTTTTGAAGATGACTGCGGCGTGCTTTCAAATGCTTCGGGAGAAAATGTTACAGTAAATGTTAAAAACCGGAATGAGCTTGTATTAAATTATGAAATACAAAATTTCAATAAAACATTTAAGCTGAACTTCCCTTCCAGTCTGGCGTATTCTGACCTGATAGGAATAGATTCAAAAGGAAACTCTTTTGTCCTCGTTGAAACTTATTTATCTGAAATTCCCCTGAAGGTTAAGCGGGAGGTTTATACTTTGTCTCCTGAAGGCAGTGTACTTTCAATACTGGAAGTACCTTCAATTAAATACCTTTATATGGTACGCGATTTCCAGATAGATGCTGCTGGGAACCTTTTTCACCTGCTAACCGAAAAAGACAAGCTCACTCTGATCAGATGGAGCGGCCTTACTATTCCATCCTCCGGAAAGATTTTATATCCTCCGGAATATAATTATGAATTGAATTATAATAATATTGTACCTCACAATGAAGCTGTTGTTTCTGCCGGCTTGAATGATAATTTAGGGAAGCATAATTCAGGGATTCAGGCTGTAAGCAGGAGCGCTGCCTTGAGACTGGCAGAAAGTTATGTCCTTTATAAATATCAATGCAGGCAAAATAATCTCGCACCTTCAAATGTAACCGGTCCCGATGGCGACCTGGTCAGGACACCATCATGGCTTATAATTGGAATGAACGCTAAGGTTCCTTACATGTGGGGCGGATTCTCTACACTTTCCGATTTCTCAAACGGCCTTATGAATGGCAGATATTCAGGCGATATAAACACAGCCGGTGTTTCCGGTTATGCCGTAGGAGTTGATTGCTCCGGATTTGTAAGCCGCTGCTGGTCATTAGGTTATCACTGTTCCACATCCGGTATGCCAAATATTACAACGCAATATTCAAGCTGGGATGAAATGAAGCCTGGAGATGCCGTGCTCAAAAACGGGCATGTAAGAATGTTTGTTGATAAGGCCTCAAACGGCGCTTTGAGAGTTGTTGAAGCCTCCGGCCGCGACTGGGCAGTTTCTTACTGGTCTTATACACCCTCAGATCTGACTGCCTATACACCCAGGTCTTATAACGGAATGGTAAATGACTATTCTGTAAAGCAGCCACTGCTCCTAAGCGTATTAAAACAGTCAGACGGAACTGCAAAAGTTACCTTCAGCTGCGATACTTCAGGAGTAAAGGGCTTCAGGCTTTATAGCTCCGCTGACGGCTTAAACTGGAAGCAGATCCAAAATGAAAATAAATTAAATTCATTCAGTACAACTGTTACAATGACCAGCAATACCGAATATTACCGCGTTTCAAGCGTACTGAACAATTCAACATTAACTGAAAGCAGCTTGTCAAACGCCCTCGGTACCGGGAAATCATCCGAAGCAAAAAAGATTTTGATTGTTGATGGCTTCGACCGCGATGCCGGCGGCTGGAGAGGCAATGGAACAGTCTTCACTGTCAGGTATGGCAATGCCTTATCAGCATTGAATATGCCATTTGAATCTGTAAAAAGTTCTCAGCTTGCAAATTTAACCGCAGGCCTCAACAATTATGATGCGCTTTACTGGATATCGGGCGATGAAAGCACAATAAATGAAACCTTCAGTACCTCAGAACAGGCATTGGTACAAAGTTATCTTGAAAAAGGCGGAAAGCTTTTCGTCTCAGGCAGTGAAATAGGCTGGGACCTCTCAGCCAAGGGAACTGCATCAGATAAGAGTTTCTACAGCACCTGCCTGAAAGCAAGTTTTTTAAATGACAATGCATCTTCAAAATCAGTAACCGGTGTTGCCGGTTCAGCACTTGGCGGGACAAATTTTAATTTCGCGCAGACATATGAAGTCGGCTACCCGGATGAGATTGGAACCTCAGAGGGCAGCACATTGTGCTTGCAGTATTCAAATGGCAAAGGTGCCGGCATCCAGTATTCAGGCCAACCCGGGACCTCCACGAACACCGCAAAGTTAATTTATCTTGGCTTTCCTCTTGAGACTACGGCTGATGATACAGCATTTAATTCCGTGATTGCAAAATCTTCACAGTTCTTTTTCCCGGAAATCAGTGATGTTACATATTATGGAAATGCGCCTCAAAGTTACAGCCTGATGCAGAATTACCCAAACCCTTTCAATCCTTCAACGGTTATAACATATGCACTTCCCCGGCTCTCCCATGTAGATTTGAAAGTATATGATATGCTCGGCCGTGAAGTATCAACACTTGTCAGTAAAGAGCAGAGTGCGGGTGAGTATAAGGTTCAGTTTGATGGCTCAATCCTCCCCAGCGGAATGTACATATATTCCATACAGGCTGGCGAGTTCAGGGATTCAAAGAAAATCCTCCTGATCAAATAACATAAGCCAATGTTTGATTCAAAGCCCTTGAAGTTTACCTTTTAAGGGCTTTTTTGTTGATAAATAATTAGGACATTTTTGGGATATCGGCTTCTCCAAAATGTTTAAAACAACCTATACTCCAAACATTCTGAAGCCCTGCGCATCATCAAGGCAGCTAGAAACGCTGTTTTTGAGCTTTTTTCGCATAGCGGCAGTTGCTATGCCCTGCTATTTATTGACCGGGTACAGCTCAACGATGCAGATTAAATATTTTTTACATATTAATTTGACAAAGAGGAAAATGAGTTTTATATTTGTGTTATAACACATATATTTTATAACAGGTATTCAGGCAGGAATATATTTTTTATAGTATTATGTGTTATAACATATACTGTTATAACATGCGTTAAATAAAATTAAACCAAAACAAAATAAAGGAAACATAAAATGAGTACCCAGCTTAGCAATTTGGTAAATGAAAACATCACCTCAGCCGTATGGGCATTGGACCCGTCTCACTCGAGACTTGAGTTTTCGGCAAAACACATGGTTATCTCGAGCGTAAAAGGGCATTTCAATTCGTACAATGTAAATGTCCTTACAGATGGCAATGATTTCAAAACTGCTCAGATAGAGGTTACAATAGATGCAGGAAGTATTAATACAGGGAACACCGACAGGGATAATCACCTTAAATCAGATGACTTCTTTAATGCAGAAAAATATACTGAAATTACCTTTAAGGGTTCTTCTGTCAGGCAGTTAGATGAAGAGCATTACAAAGTCCTGGGTTATCTTACCATCAGGGGGATTTCAAAACCTGTTGAACTGGATGTGGAATTCGGCGG
>JBLMZM010000054.1:0-4979 GCA_050258815.1 Ignavibacteriales bacterium | reverse complement strand
TCCAGGCTGAATTTATCCGGAACTTTGGTGTCTATTTCTGTAACGGCCGAGGCTGTCTTGATTGTCGCCCTCATAAACAGTGTGTAATCATAGGGCGTATCAAGTTTGTACCACGACTTCTGAGCGTAGTCATACTCATATGCTTTACCGTTTCCCGGAGGATCATCAGCCCCTATTAACGGCTGACCCACACCGTTATATAAAACTGCTACGTAAAAGTCCCCCGACAATGACCCGCCATTTATAGTATATTTCTGCCAGCCTGTGCCGCTGGGAGTTGTTGTATATGGCTGTAACCATTCTGCTCCCGGAAGACCTGTATTTGGATCAGCTTTATAAATTACTAGCTGGAACTGCCCTGTGCCCGATTTGTTGTCCCCGTTGGTGTAAACCTGTACCTGCGATATTGTATAATTACTGCTCGAAGGACTGAAACGAACTCCTAGCTGCCAGTAAGCCTCAGCCTCATATACACTGGTAGACGGATTACCGTCATCATATACCATTTCCGTTGAAGTGGGCTCAGAGGGAGTATCTTCAATGCCCACTGCGGAAAATCCGTCTGCTACCGCTTTGTACTGGTATGATGACTCGCCGTAGAGATCCTTCGCGGCATTCAGGCACGCAAGTCTCAGATCCGTGAACTGTGCGTTTTTTGTCAGATATGTCGTCAGCGCGCGATACCAGATCTGCCCGGCTGACCAGCGCCCTGTCCCGTTTACTACATTGAAGAAAGCCTTGTTCGGAATCCCTGAATTTATATGAACCCCGCCCCAGTCGTTGTCCTCATCATTTGGCAATTCTACATATTCACTCATGTTGGCAGGCTGCCATCCCGATTGCCCCGGATCCTTCCCGTTATGCGGATCTGAAATATTTCGCAGCGCATCACCCTGGATAGCCGGCGTGAATATGTCCTCACCCATTAGCCAGTTAGTTGAATCTACAAGAGATCCGAATACATCGGCTATGGACTCATTGATTGCTCCTGGCTGTAACTCATATGCCAGATCGGCTGTATACTGTATAACTCCGTGCGTGATTTCATGGCCAATTACATCCAGTGCTCCGGCAAGATTACTAAATCTCTGCCCGTCTCCGTCACCGTAAGACATAAAAAGACCATTCCAGAAGGCGTTATTATACTGATCTTTATAATGAACAACATTTGTCAGCGAGCCGCCCTTATTATCAAAGCTGTTTCTGTTGTAGTGTGACTTGTAAAAATTATACACTATCCTTGAATAAACGTGGGCATCTACGGCTGCTTTAAGGGTCTCGTTGTCATTGAAATTGTTGTCGTTATTTGGATCTGAAATCAGCAGCGTCTTGTCATATCCATTACCTGAAGTATCGTTATAAGCGTTGTATGTCCTGATTACTCCCCGCATACTGTCTAGCGGGGGAGTATACATTGGCAGCGTTACATCAAGCAGATAATACTTTCCTCCAGATAAAAAGGTTTCCATATCTTTTATGCTGCCGTTAAGCCCAACGCCTTTTCCCTTCGTAGGACCGTCATATCTTATTCCGTCATCTTTCTTTATCACCTCTCCGGTCTGAGCATCAATGAAGAAAGTCATATTTGGATAATATTTTCCGGGAAGCCTTACTTCATAAGCTAAAACCGGGACATTATTCTTCTGATAAACTACCAGCTCAGAATTTCTTGAGGAAGCCACATAATCAATCTTCCTTTCCGCAATTGAAATTGCTGCATCAGGCGAAATCTGCGCCCCCGTATTTATTGTTGGGCTAGGAACGTAGGTCCCGTTTACAGATTCAATTGAACCATCGGAATTAAAATGGACTATTACATCACTGTAATAAATTTTTATCCCGTTTACACGCTGTTCATATTTTACGTGCGTCATTTTAAGATCGTCTGTAAAAGAAGAAACAGCCCTTAATTCTTTATCGGGTTCGTTAAGACCGAAAAGATCACTGTTTTCAGAAATGAACCTGATCCCTTCAGCTGGCAGCTGGGTCGAAGAAGCATACCCCGGTGCAGTTAGTTTCCCACCTATAAAAGCAGGCGTGGAATTAAATTTACTCCACTTTACTTTTAATTCATGCCTCGCAGAAGCCTGAAGAACGCTGAGCCCTTTCATCCTGTCGTGCTGAGTGAAGCTGACCGGGCTGTTCTTAACCTTTAACCCGCCGTTCCCGCCAAAGATGATAACACATGGAATTAATAAAGACATAGCATGTATAAAAATGCGCATCGTCATCCTTCCTGATTTGTTATTCTTACAGTGATTTAATTATTTTGTTGATTTCAGAATAAAACCTGCTTACAGCTTCCGGTACATTCTTGTCAGGCACCGGGCCTGACCAGGAATACCTTGTTGCCGTACCATCCTTACGAAGTGTGATGTATGAAGTAATATTGCCTTTTTCCGAGTATTTGGCCCTTAAAAGCTCTGTAATAAGCCCGTTAACCTTTTGAATCTGTTCTTTACTCAGGCGCCCCTTTTCCTTCTCTGTGGCCTTTGGCGTGATTATTCCCTCGAAACTCCTTACCAGTCCGGTAGAGTCAATCGAGTAGCCCTTGTTATTTCCCGTGAACCCTCCGCTTTCACCAATTGTAACGTTATGACTTAAAAGTGTGCTCTCCGAATCCTTCTGAGAAGATCTTTCAGCCGAGCAGGAGCACAGTGAAACAGCGAGTAAAAGTAAGATACCAATAAGATATTTCAATGTTAGTCCTATGGATCATTAATAAAAGGAAAATAGTACAATTAAGACAGTATATAAGATATTGCATCTTAATTATCAAGTGGAAAGTATATAAATACCGTATTGGATAATATATTAATTAAAATATGACAAAAGCCATAGCCAGAAGTCAACTGAACTTGATTTTTATGGCATCGTTTCCACATAGCCGTAATAAAGTATCCTAAAAAGAAAGCAACTGCAAGTCGTTAGTTTGGTATACCGCCTTAAAAGGGAAGTATCTCTGAAACCTTTTGATGTGTTAGCCGGTGGAACGGACCATGGGGATCTATCAGAAACCTGACTTCAGTTCTAAGTAAAACTGCAAGCTGAACTGCTATATCATAATTGAATAAGCTATTTTACTTCCTGCAGAGCCGCAATTTTTGCTATCTGCATCCGTTTCCTTAAATCCAGCTTCTTTAGTATGTTATGTACATGGCTCTTTACTGTAAAACTCGATATATTTAATTGCTGAGCTATTTCTTTATTCGTTAACCCTTCAGCTACAAAACGGATTATCTGTTTCTCACGCGAACTTAAATTTGCCGACTCTAATAAAGAAGGTACCTCACTTCCGTTGCCGTGCTCAATAATTTGTGAGAACAACATATTTGTCAGACGCTGAGGTAAAACTTTCTCCCCAAAAAAGACAGTTTTTACTGTCGCTAAAAATTCTTCACTGGCTGCATCTTTAAGAATAAAACCCTCAACTCCGCAACTTACCAGATGCAATAAATCTTCCTGTTTTGGAATCAGATTCATTATAACAATTTTTGATTCAGGTAAAGCCGACTTTACTGCTTTTACCAGCTCTAACCCCTTTTCATTGCAGTTACCCAGCTCTAAAAGCACTACCGGCGCTATGGATGCTGCACTGCCTGAGAACCCTGATGGAATCTCCTCGAAATGTTCACATGCTGCTATTAACTTAAAATCCTTCTCCTGCTCAATCATCTCTTTTATACTCTCACGGAGAAGCCAGTTGTCTTCTATCACTACTACGGGTATCTTTCTCATAAATACCTCCACTTTATTTCCCAAACACCTGAGCTCGTCTGGATCACCTCACTCTTATTCTGGTTGAAGATACCATATTTGAAAATTGATAGCAAGATATAAGGAAGTCCTAATAGTATAGCCGGGTCCTGTTTTCTGTGAATCTTAATAGTTCCTGATAAAAAAAATCCCACATGCAAAGATGCGGGATTTTTACCAGGTGGGGTATAGGAATGAAGTCATCATTTATCCTGCGATACATTGGCGAAATTTTCTTCGGTAACTCTTGTAATTGCCCGGCATAAATTCTTCATTGTTAAGTTATCGCAGTTCTGCGCGGCCTGGAATATCGCCTCGTCACCTTTGTCGGAATGGAGCTGGTCAAGCGTAATTGCCGCAAGTACACGGGTCTCTGTTTCTATTTTGTTATCATTTATAATATTTACCAGAGGCTGGACAAGTAGGCTGAAAGATTCTTCCGGGAAAAGCTGCTCCAGCTGCCTGGTGGTCTGCAGTGCTGAAAGCCTCATATTATATTGCCGGTCCTCAAGCGCCCGGGCTATCATTTCAATTGATGAACTTAAATGAGCCTTCATAAACTTTGTTACATCATGCTGTTTCTGAAGACGTGTTGCTGCATTCTGTGCATTTATGCTGGAGAATGCAAAAGCCAGGCAAAGCAGTGCTGATAAAAAAAAGCGTTTCATTATTTTATCCTTTCACTAATGTTTTAGTAAAACTAATTAAAATATTAAACTGAATTCCCCGGCATGAGCTTTTTTTTGTGAGCTGAACCGGGTCCGGATTTTGTCTTTGCACTTCTTTTATGGTGCAGTATCAGAATACCTCCTTTTAAGAAAATTAACAATCACCCAATGGTAGCGGAAATGGACGCATTTACACTTAGTCTGAAAGTAGAAGAAGGATTTAATTCTTATAGTCCGATGGAACTTAGAATGGATTAGTGCTTTGGGATTATATTTAACTAAAACGTTTAACCATAAATGGGGGAATTCTATAGAATGATTATAGAATCCCTGAGCACGCTGCCATCAGGCTGGTGAATACTGATGCCGTAAATTCCCCGCTGCCCGGCAATAGTATTGATTTCTTCACAAAAGGGGACAATAACGTCCGGACATGCCTGCGATGGGGTGACTTTTCCCCAGACCTTCAGATCAATTGAAGAAGGCGTGGTAAGACCTTCAAAATGTGAAAAGCTGTGGCAGCCGTCAACTCCGGCAAGCCCAAAAACCGTAATT